>NZ_BAABIB010000168.1:0-38513 GCF_039542405.1 Amycolatopsis dongchuanensis | reverse complement strand
CAACTCCAAGATCCGCCGACCGGATTACCTACCCAACGTTGCTTGATGCGGCACTAGCCGCCGCGGGCCAACCGGCGAACCTGAGTGCGGCTGTGACATCCGCCGATTGCCGGCCGTCGAGCGCCTCTTCGGCGACGATGGTACGGCGCTCGCGGTTTCGTTCCGCGCGCGCTTTCGCCAGAGACAGCGGATCCTCACCCGGCTCGGGATCAATCGGCCGTGGCGGCCGCCGTCGAGCAGGGCGTGGGCGGAGATCGTCCACCGCCTTCGCCACTTCTTCAGGGGTCACGAAGGGGCTGGCGGGATCGAACAACACTGTCCGGAACGTTCCGGCGAGTTCCTCCTTCTGACGCTGGAGCGTGGCAGCCAGATACTGCTCGGGGTCGAGCATGGAGAAGTCACGGTGCGCTGTGGCTTCGTCGAGCAGGCGTCCGATGAAATCCTGCACCGCCTGGGAGTAGCGCACGGCTGCGGAAATGAGCCGGTCTCCGTCCGTGACGAGCACGGGAAACCGGTCGACCACCAGCTCGATCAAACTCCTGGCGTCGCTTAGTAGGCTGTCGGTCGCCCGGTGGTGGCGCCGCTCGGCCAGGAGGTCGTCGAGCGGGCAAACACGGACCAGCCTCTTGAGGTGATCGGTGTTCACCGCGAACCCGCGACGAGCTTGGGCAAGCGCGCGCCGGACCTGCCCGACCGTCGCGGTCCCGGACAGCAGGCCCGCTCGTGTCCGGTCGAGCAGCGTGAGGATCTCCTGGACTCCGCCGTCACGACCGAGCCGTTCGAACACCATGAGCGCGGCGGCCGACGTCGGGTTGAACACGTAACGCTGCTGGTGGCTCTTGTCCCGGACGGGCATGAGCATGCCCAGCTTGCAGAACAGTTCGAATCTGGAATCGAACCGCGTGCGGTCCGGGCAGACGTCCGCACAGGCGTCCGCCAGCCGGGCGTGCGTCAGCCCGCCGTCGGCGTCGAGGTCCCCGAAGGCGGTGTACACCGCGTCGGCCAGGTCGAGGAGTGCTGGATCATCCACTACCGCACCCGCGTTGGCGGCGACCGGGGCAACGAATGCGGACAGACGAGCGATCAGCCCCGCCCGATCGAGATCGTCGCTGGAACGCCCGGGATCACTACCCACCGCCCACCCACCCCCGGCAATCGGTCCTGGTGTCGGCGTTCTTACCCGGTGCGTTGAACGCCCGACAAGGACATGATCGGTTTCCACGCCCGCGATGTTTCACCAGAGGGCTCGCAATTTTCGAACGTCCGCGAGCGCGGTCAGACGCGCGGTGGGAGATCGCACAGTGTCCGGCACACGATCGAGCGCGGGGACTCGGCGGTGGTGACGTCGACCCTCGAAGTGCGGCTGGAGCAGTATCAGGAGTTCGCAGGCGATCTCTTGTCCTGGTGGTCAGTGCGGTGCTGCTGCCGGTAACGGCCGGCTGAGATCCCGTACTCGCGTTCGAGGACCGACCGGCCCTCATCAGACGGCTCCCGGCGCGGGCGTCTAGTCCGCGCGGGAGCAGCGGATGTCGGCGGGGTGGCCCTCCACCCATCCGGTCAGCTCCCGCGCCACGAGGAGGAAAGCCGGTGCCGGTGACGAACCCGTCGCGTTCGAGCGCAGCGTGGTGCTCGGCATTCGCTGGTTGAGGCCAACGCGGACGACGAGCGGCAGGTTGACTCCGCCTCGGGGGAGGAGGATGCTCTACCACCCCGCGTATCGTCACCCAGGTGCGTCCCTCCGCTCCCTGCAGCGGCAGACCGCTACCTATGGTTTGATAGCTGGAGATTCCCTTACCGGATCCGCCTAACAACAAGAGCCGAACGAGTGTCGGCCTGGTCACTACCAGTAGGCCCACGCCAGGAAGCGTGGCGCGGATGACCTTGTAGCCAGGAGCCGGAATGTGGCCAAAGCGCTTTATCTCAATTGTTCGTTGTTTCCTGCGGCGGCAGGCATCTCCTGCCGGGCAGCCACAGGACGTACTGGAGATCCATGACAACTGGCCGGTCCAGCTTCCGGAAGCCCACGGTCCCCTCATCGGGCGCGCCACGCAGATGCGCCTGCTCGACAGGCTGCCGCACGAGGGCGGCATCTTCGTGCTCGAGGGCGAAGCCGGCATCGGCACGACCCACCTCATGCTGCACTGGGCGAACAAGCACACCGCCGATTTCCCCGACGGCTGCTACTACGCCGACCTGAACGGAACGGTCGCCCAGAACCAGAACGAGGCGATCGTGACCGGCATCCTGCAGGCACTCGGGGTCTCCCCGACCGCCGCCGACCGGCCGGAGCAGCTGCTCGACCTGTTCCGCTCGGTCGCGGCGGGAAAGCGCATTCTGCTCCTGCTGGACAACGCCGTTTCGCCCGCACAGGTGGCCTCCCTGCTGCCGGACGGGAACTTCGCGGTGCTCGTCACCAGCCGCCGTTCCCTCGCCGATCTGGGAAAAACCCATGGCGCGCAGAGGATCCCGCTGGGCAAACTGACCACCGGGGAGTCGCTCGCACTGCTCCGGGAAGCCGGCGACCCCGCTCGCGTGGACGCCGACCCCGCTGCGACCGCCGCCGTCATCGGCGTCTGCCAACGGCTGCCACTGGCGCTGAGCCTCGCCGCCGAGCAGTTGCTCGCCTCGCCCGGGCTCACCATGGGCGAGCTGGCGGCCGATCTCAGCGCCAGGGAAGTGGGCGCGACGTTGGTCGTCTCCCTGAACACCGACCTCACGTTCCCGGTGGTGCTCGAATCGGCCTACGGCAAGCTGCCCGCGCGCGTCAAGCGGACGCTGTGGCTGATCGCGGCCCAACCCTGCCGGGCGCTGGACAAGTTCGCTCTCGCCGCGCTGACCGGGCTGGACGCACCGGCGTTCGAAGCCGACCTCGCACTCCTCACGCGGTACAAGCTGGTCGAGCACAGACGGGACGGGCGCATCCAGCTGCAGAGCATGATCCGGGAGTTCGCCGCGGGGCACGCCGACCCCGAAGAGGTCCGGCTCGCGGAACGCAGGCTGATCCACTTTCTCGTCCTCACGGCTCAGAACGCGGGCAACGCGATGGCGAAGGGCTGGACGGGCCCGATGAAGTACCCGGCGGTACCCGGGGTCACTCCCCTGGTCTTCGCCGAGCAGCAGCAGGCACTCAAGTGGTTCCGCGCCGAGCGCCGCACCGCGCTGACCCTGCTCGGCGCGGTCGGCCCTCGCGAACCCCAGGCGAGCCGTCTTGCCGTGCTGTACCTGCCCTACCTCTTCCTCACCAAACCGTGGAGCATGTGCCTGGAGTTGATCGGCCACGGGGTGCGGATCGCGCGGGACGCGCAGGACCACTTCGATCTCGCGCGGTGCCTGCACGGGATGGCGTGGGTGCTGCACGAGCTGCGCCGTGACGCCGAGGCCCTGCCGTACCTGCGACGAGCGATGGCGTTGCAGGACAACGAACTCGACGACAAGCAGGGCAAGGCCTGGACGGCGTTCACCTTCGGGGAGTGCCTGACCGCGACGGGCAAACCGTCCGAGGCACTGCGGTACTTCGAGATCGCCCGCGCCCACTTCGACGAGACGCATCAGCCGCTGGGCAGCGCGTTCGTCCTGTCGAGCATGGCATTCGCCGTGTACGAACACGACCCCGAAGGTGCGATCTCCCGCGCCGAGGAAGCCGTGACGATCGCGACCGAGCTGGACAACCCCGCGCTGCGCGGCTGTTCGCACCACCAGCTGGGTCTGCTGCACCAGCGGGACGGAAACCTCGAAGAGGCCGTCGTGGAGTTCCGCAAGGCGCTCGTCATCCGGCGTCCGACGCCGGAACGGTGGGGCACCGCGGACACGCTGCTGAGCCTGGGCGAGACCTACGCCCAGCTCCACCGGGAGGCCGACGCCCGCGCGGCGCTGACCGAGTCGATGGCGATCTTCGCGGACCTGCACGACCCGCGGGAATACGTCGCCAAGGCGACGCTGACCCAGTTGCAGGTCCCGCCCGTTCCACCGGAGCAGAACTGGCTTCCGGACAGCGAACAGCCGCACCCGTAGGGAACCGGCACCGTGCCTGCTCCGTCCATTGCGGACAGAGCAGGCACGGTGACGACGACGGCGCGGCGTGGGCCCCTGAGCGACGCGGTTTCGGCGTGATGATGCGCCAGACCATCCCGGCGAATGCGGCGAGATCCGACAACGTCTACCGCCCCTTCGAATTGGTTGGAAGCTTCAGGCACGCGTGCAGCAGCGATGCGCCCATGGGCGACGAGTGGCTCGGCGGTCGTGCCAGGTGTGGCGGCTTCCGGAAAGAGGCGGCGGGTGTCCTCGTCGAGCCGGGTCCACTCGGCGGCGTCCCAGGCCGCTTGTTGCTGCTGGGTCTCCTCGGCAAGCAGTTGTGCCTGCGCGGTGTCGGCGGCGACGGTGGCCGCGGTGGCGTGCTCGGCCGCCAGGCGCGCCGCGTTCGCGGCTTCCTCCGCGTGTGCGGCGGCCTCCCCAGCGGTGGACAGCTCAGACCGTGATCACGGTCTTCCCGATCGTCCGCCCGCTCTCGGCCAGTTCGTGGGCCGTTCGCATCGTGTCCGCACTCAGGCCGTCGAGCACCGTCGTGGCGATGGGGCGCAGGCGATCCGCCACCACATCCGCCGCCAGTGCGGCGAGGATCCGGCCCTGGCCGGCGATGTCACCACCGGCCGTGATCTTGCTGAAGACGTTTTCGGTGTGCAGCGAAACGGATTTGCCGACAAGCGGTCCGAGCTCGAACGGACCGCTCAGGTCGACCGCGGCGAGGTGACCGAACGGCCGCAGGATCTCGGCGATCCAGCCGACGTTGCCCGCGGTCCCGGCGGTGGACAACACCAGGTCGATCCGGTCGATACCGGCATCCCGCAGTTGACCGGGCACGTTCCCGGTGTGGTCGACGACCACGTCCGCCCCCATCCCCAGGCACCACTCGCGTGACTCGGGACGCGAGGCCGTCGCCGCCACCACGGCCGAGGTCCTGCTCTTCAGCAGCTGCGCCGCCATCGTCCCCACCCCACCGGCGCCGCCGACGATCAGCACCCGCTCGACGTCCGCCGCCAAACCGCCCCGATCGCGGAACAGCGCCTCCCAGGCGGTGAGGCCGCCGATCGGCAAGGACGCGGCGTCGGTGAACGACAGCCGGTCCGGAATCCGCGCCACCACCCGATGGTCGACCGCGAGCCGCTCCGCCCAGGCACCGTCTCGTGTCACGTCTCCGGTGCCCATGACGCGATCGCCGACCGCGAAGCCCGTGACTTCCGGTCCCACGGCCACCACCACTCCGGCGAACTCCCACCCCAGGATGATCCGCCCGCCCGGTTCGGCGCTGCGCAGCTGCCGGATCGCGGCCTCACCCGGGTTGATCCCCACGGCGCGGATCCCGACGAGCAGATCCGTGTCGCGCAGCCGTGGTTCCGCGACGTCGACGAGCTCGATGGCGAACGCGTCGAGCGGGTGAGCTTTCTCGTAGGCCAGGGCTTTCACGTGACTTCTCCGTTCAGTCCTGCTTGAGCGCGTGCAGGGCCGAGAGCAGGCCGCCCACCTGCATCAGCCTGCCGCCTTCCCGCAGGGACCCCGCGTCCACCGGCGCGAAACCGATTTCCTCGGCGACAGCACGGAAATCCGCTTTCGCGTCCGCGTCGTCACCGGCGTAGAAGAGCAGCTGGCGGCCTTCCCCGTGCCGCGGATCGGGCTCTATGTACTGGGCGAACAGCGTGTTGAACGCCTTGACCACGCGCGCACCCGGGGCGTGGCGGGCGACGAATTCACTGCCCGTTTCCGAACCGAGGTCGACGTAGTCCCGCGGTGTCAAGCCGGTCATCTGATTGGTGGTGTCGACCAGGATCCGGCCGTCCCAGGAGGACACCTCGGCCAGCGCGGCAGGGATGTCCTGCCACCTGACCGCGAGGAACACCATCTCCGCCGCCGCTGCCTCCGTGACCGTTCCGGCGCCGGCCAGCGGCCCCAGCCGCGCCACCGTGTCACCCAGCGCGTCAGGGCCGCGCCTGTTGCTCAGCACGACGCGATGTCCCGCCGCCACGAGATGCCGGGCGATGGCCTGCCCGATCGTGCCCGCTCCGATAGTTCCGAAGTCCACCGGCTTCCTCCATTTTGATGTCGACTATCATCAAAATTTATGATGTCAACCGGCATCATTGATTGTCAAGGCGGAGCGCGGGCGTGCTTCTTTTGATGTCAGCTATCATCACTACGGGCGAGTACCGTCTTGTCGAGGAGGTGTCCGGCGTGCCACGCATCACCCGGGAGCAGAAGCAGCTCAACCGCGAGAAGATCGTCCGGGCCGCGGGCGAAGGCTTCCGGTCGCGCGGCATCGACGGAATCGGCATCGAGGAGCTGATGAAGACCGCCGGGATGACGCACGGGGGGTTCTACAACCACTTCTCCTCGAAGGAGGACCTCGCCGTCGAGGTCTACCGCCAGGGCTTCGCCGACTCGCTCGACGCGCTCGCCGCCATCCGCAGGGCGCACCCCCGCTCCGCCCGGGCGGCCCTGCACGACCTGGTCGACGGATACCTGACGGCCGCGCACCGTGATCACCCGGAAACCGGCTGCGCCTCAGCCGCACTGGCAGTGGACGCCGGGCGCCACGGCGCCCCACCTCAGGCGGAGTACCAGCGCGGGCTCGAAGGATACTTCAGCGCCATCACCGAGATGGTGCTCGATCGCGCACGCCAGTCCGGCACCGAACTGACCGCGGCGGAGGCCCGCGAACAGGCGGTGGCACTGTTCTCCCAGCTGGTCGGCGCGCTGGTCGTCTCCCGCGCCGTCGCCGAGGCCGACCCCCGGCTGTCCGACGAAATCCTGGCGGTGAACCGCAGACAGCTCAAACAGAGGTGAAGTTTAGTCCTTTGTGGACGGTTGATGGCGTGGCGGTGCTCGATGACGGGCGCCGACCGCGGATGCTCCCGAAGACCGAGCGCAGGGCGCGCCGCGCCGCCTCGCCGGTGGCGAGGACGGTGCCGTCCGGGCGGATCAGTGCCGTGTGCGCGCCACCGCCCGCGAGCCACCGGCCGAGAGGATCCGCCGGATCGACCTCGACGACCGCCGCCCCCACCCGCTCCGCGGCCCGGCGGTCCCGCGCGCCGACCGGATGGTCACACAGCAGCGCGAACCGCCAGCCGATCAGGTCGTCGAGGCGGCGGCCGGTGCCGTCGAGCGGGAGGTTCGGGCAGATCCGCCCGGCCGGCCCCGGCCGGATCCACCCGCGGCGCACCAGCGACGAACGCCGCAAGGGCGGCGTCGCGCTGTCGAGCACCATCCGGTTCGTCCGCGGCAACCGCCGGAACACCGGCACCAGGACTCTGCGCAGCAGGCTGCCCGCCCGGCCACCACTGGTCATGACCCGCCCCACCGACACGGCCTGGCGGATCATGGCCTCCGCGTGCGGCCTGCGCTCACGCTGATAACTGTCCAAAACGGACCCGTCCAGCTCGCCACGCAGCACACCGGCCAGCTTCCAGGACAGGTTGACCGCGTCACGGAGACCGGCGCCCATACCCTGCCCGATGAACGGCGGGGTCAGGTGCGCGGCGTCCCCGAGCAGGAAGACCGGCCCCGCACGCCAGGAATCCGCGATCCTGGCCCGGAACGTGTACTCGGCCACCCGTACCAGCTTCAACTCGTCGGCAGGCGTCTCGCCGGTCCACGGCCGCAGAAGCGGACGCAGTTCGCGCACCGACGGGTAGTCCGCGGCCGACTCCCCGTCCAGCAGCTGGAACTCCCAGCGGTACCGGTCGTCGCCGATCCGCATGTACGTCGCGGCCCGTTCGGGCGAGCACACCTGGTGCACGCCCTCCCACTGCCCCAGATCGGCACCGGTCGCGATGTCGACGACCAGCCACCGCTGCGTGAACCCGAGGTCGGTCATCCGCGCGCCGATGGCCTTCCGCACGACGCTGTTCGCACCGTCGCACCCCAGCACGTAGTCGGCGAGCACCGCATCGGACGCGCCGGTCTCGCGATCGGTCCACTCGACGGTGACCGCGCCGTCGCCCGCCAGCTCGTGCCGCACGATCCCGGTCACCTCGGCATTCCCGCGGAACCGGGCCGAGGGCAGGCGGGCCAGCCCGGCCCGCAGCAGCCGTTCCAGCTCCGGCTGGTCGAACATGCTCGCCTGCGGCAACCCGTGCACGCCGTTGCGCTCGGCGCGCGCGAACTCGGCCAGCACCTCGTGTCCGGTGTCCAGCAAGCGCAGTCCCCGCGAGGGACGGGAGATGGCCGCGAACCCGGGGCCGAGCCCCATCCGGCACAGGATCCGGTAGATCTCGTCGTCGAGGTGCACCGCCCGCGGCTGGGGGTAGACCTCCGCCCAGCGGTCGAGCACCAGGCAGTCCACGCCGGCGCGGGCGAGCAGGCACGCGGCGGTGATCCCGGTCGGGCCGCCTCCGACCACCACCACGGAAACGCGTTCGGTCATGCGGTCGCTCCCGTGTTCACCGGTGTTCGACAGGGGTGCGCTGCCGCCCCAGATCGAGCACACCGTCGTCGGTGGCGATGGTCGCGGTGACGACGTCGCCGTGCTGCAGGTAGTCCGGGTTGGACTCCGCCTTCGCGAAGAACGCCTTCCACTTCACCGCGGGCGGCAGCAGGCCGCCGATGATCTCGACGATCTTCGCGGGCGCCTTGAGCGCGGTGCCGCCGGGCGTGCCGGTCAGCAGCAGGTCCCCCGGGTCGAGCGACTGGAACCGGGCCAGCAGGGTCAGCGCCTCCGCGGGGCGCACGATCATGTCGGCCAGCGTGCGGTCCTGCCTCAGCACGTCGTTGACCCACAGCCGCAACCGCAGCCGTTCGAGGTGGGGGAACTCGCCCGCTTCGAGCAGCACGAGGCGCGGGCCGACCGGGGTGAAGGTCGGGTACGACTTCGACTCGTAGAACTGGCCCTTGGGCAGCTGGATGTCCCGGGCACTGACGTCGTTGGTGACGACGAGCCCGGCCACGAAGCGCGGTAGATCGGCCTCGGTGACGGTGGTGCCGACCGGGAGCGGGGCGCCGAGGACGAGGCCGAGCTCGATCTCGTAGTCCAGGAACCGGACGTGCTCCGGGCGCACGATGGTGGCGTGCGGGCCGGCCAGTGAGCCCGAGGACTTGCGGAAGAACGTGGGCGGGACCTGGTCGGGGTTGAAGCCGGAATCCTTGGCGTGCGAACGGAAGTTCACCATCTGGGCCACCACGCGGCAGGGCGCGGTCACCGGTGAGACGAGTGCGAGCGTCGTGACGTCCACCGAGCCGGTGGCCTGGGCGGCCGCGGCGGCGGCTTTCTCGATCGCGGGACGGTCGGCGAGCAGGGCCGCCGTCGTGGTCGCGTCGGTGTCGATCCGGACGGCGCGGGCTGTGCCGGGAACCTCGACGTACCAGGCTGAAGGGCCTTCGTCGGTGCGGAGGACGGAAATGCTCACGAGCTCATCGCTTTCATCAGGGCCAGCAGGCGGGCCGGCGTCAGTTCGGTGTCCTCGGCGCGCAGCGCGCCGAGCGCCTCTCGCAGGCGGGACGGCGACGTGCCGAGGAAGTCGCGCGTGACCGGCGGACCCCACTGGGCGAGCCCGGACGCCGACATCGGCGCCCAGCCGGGCTCGACGGAGGCGTCGAACACGTCGCCGTCGGCGAAGTGCTCGACCATCAGCCCGTCCGGATCGCGCCAGTAGTCGAAGAGCTGACTGCCCTGGATGTGGCGGCCGATCCCCCAGGCCCGCCGGTAGCCGCGTTCGGCCAGGTACTCGCCACCCGCGGCGATCGCGTCCAGGTCGGTGACCTGGAACGCCGAGTGGACGTAGGCCGCCGTCAGGCCGAGGTGCATCGCCAGCGTGTGGTGGTCGGCGGGTTCGCCGCCGCGGTCACAGCGCAGGAACGCCATCGTGGGGCCGAAATCCCGGTCGTGGGGCAGGAACAGGAAGTCGCTGACGATCAGCCCGAGCGTGTCCAGGTACCAGTCCAGCGCGGCCTGGAAGCGTGGCGTTTCGAGCACCACGTGCCCGAGCCGCTGCACGCGGGCGGGTTCGCGCGCGGGCCGCTGAGTGGCGTTCACCCTGGCGAACCTTCCCCCGGGCGTCAGACCGGTGTTCATCCGCAGGGGAACCTGCCCGGGCAGCTCGGCGTGCACCTCCGCCCCGCCGACCACCCCCACCGGAAGCCCGGAGGGATCACGCAGCTCGACGATCCGCCCCGGACGGCCACCGGCCAGCGGGCGGGCCCGCGTCCCGGCATGGCGAGCCAGCCGGTCCACGTCCTCCACCGCCGCGGCCTGGAACACCGGGCCGCCGAACCGCGACACCGGCCCCCGCCGGATCACCAGCGCGTCGGTACCGGGGAAGGTGCCTCGCAGCCTCAGCTCGTCCGGCGTGCGCTCGGCGACGACGAAACCGAAGTCGCGGGCGAAAACCTCCGTTCGCGCCAGATCCGGCTTCTCGAACTGCAACCACGCCAGATCGCGAACTTTGACCACGGGGTTGCGCGAACGGCCCGGATGTTCACCGCGGCGCCTGCCGTGCTCGCTGTGCAGGTCGCTGTGCGCGGTCGCCGGCAGGCTGGGCGGCGCGGGTAATTCGATGGTCACGAGAGGGCCTCCTCACCGATCCACACCTCTGCACCGAGGCGATGCGGCATCTGTTGGGTTAGTCTATCAGTTATGATGAAATCCTCAGAACAATGGGACGACGGGCCCGGGCCCACGACTCCCGGGGAACGTCCCTTGCGCGGCTGGCTGGACGTCCACGCGCACTACACGACCGAGCACTACGGGCAAGCCTGTGAGGCGTCAGGGCACGGGCAACCCGACGGCATGCCGGGCCTGCCCCAGTGGAGTTCCGACGCCGCACTGGAGCTCATGGCGCAGACGGGCACAGCCGCGGCGGTGCTGTCGATCTCGTCGCCGGGCGTGCATTTCGGCGACGCCTCACCGGCCGCCGACGCCGCGGCCAGGGACCTGGCCGCGCACGTCAACGACAGCGGCGCGGCGATGGTGGCGCGCCGGCCGGACCGGTTCGGGCTGTCGGCGGTACTCCCCCTTCCCGACGTCGACGGCGCGCTGGCGGAACTCACCCGCGCCTACGACGAGCTGGGCGCCGACGCGGTCGCGTTGCTGACCAACTACCACGGCCGCTACCTCAGCGACCCGGTGTTCGCCCCGGTGCTGGCCGAACTCGACGCGCGGGGGTCGGTCGTGACACTGCACCCGACGTCACCGCCGGGCTGGGAAGGCACCGCACTGGGCCGCCCCCGGCCCATGATCGAGTTCCCCTTCGACACCACCCGGTGCGTGGTGGATCTCGCCCTCAGCGGGACGCTCGCCGCCTACCCCGGGATCCGGTGGATCATCCCGCACGCCGGCGCAGTCCTGCCGGCCTTGGCGCACCGGGTCACCGTCCTGTCGCTGCTGACCGGTGAGCCGACGGATTTCCCGGCCGTCCTCTCCGGCCTGTACTACGACCTGGCCGGGACGCCGCTGCCCGTGGCGGTCGACGGTCTGCTGGCCGTCGCCACACCGGACCGCCTGCTGTACGGCAGCGACTTCCCCTTCACGCCCGCCCCGGCGGTCGGCCACCTGGCCGGCGAACTCCGGCGCTCCCCGG
The DNA here is from genome assembly GCF_039542405.1 of Amycolatopsis dongchuanensis. Lineage (NCBI taxonomy): Bacteria > Bacillati > Actinomycetota > Actinomycetes > Pseudonocardiales > Pseudonocardiaceae > Amycolatopsis > Amycolatopsis dongchuanensis. The sequence continues at coordinate 26,952 of NZ_BAABIB010000168.1, read as the reverse complement.
CACTTCGCGACGCCTGCTTCGACCTCGATTCGGGCTCACCGGCCGCCGAGCTGTTCCCGCGGCTGGTGAAATCCCCGCGCGATTCCTGATCGACCTCACGAGGATCCCCCGGCCTCGTAGGCGGGGGTACGGCTGAGCAGGCGCCAGGTCAGCAACCCCAGCGCGAGCAGCGCGGGTGGGCCCAGCACGAAATGTGCCACGCCGAGCGCGACAACCATGTCCGCGAAGTACAACGGCAGCCCGACCACGAGGTGGAGCGCCCACAGCCCGGCCCACAGAGCCGTCACCAACGTGTGCCGCGACGTGTCGCCGGTCGAACCGCCGAACCGCCGCAGCCGCGCTGTGATCGGCCGACGCAGGGCGAGGGAAAGGACGAACACCACCGTCAGCGCGCTGTTGAGCAGCAGCCACGGCAGGAAGTAGTCCCGCCCCTCACCGGTGCTCAAGACCGTGACGGCGTGCAGCAGCACGAGGCCGAAGGCCGCGAAGACGACCGTGAGTCCGCGCCGGCGCAGCAGCCGGAGGACGACCAGCACCAACCCCGCCACGACCGCCGCGGCCACCCCTGCCAGCACGCCGGTCAGCTTGTAGCCCACGAGGAAAGCCACGTTCGGCACCAGGGCGTCCGCCAGATGCCGTCGCAGGTCCTGCCCCGAAGGACGGACCGGCCGCCGTGTCGTCGTCATGCCGGGCCGCCCACCGTGACGACGGCGAGGTCGCGGCCCACGGTCACCCGTCCCCGGTAGCCGCCGCGGCGCAGGTCTTCCTCGTACTCCGCTTCCTGTTCGGGCGTCCGCGGGGCCGGTATCAGATGGGTCAGAACCAGGTGAGGGATGCCGATCCGCTGGGCCATCTCCCCCAGCGCCACGGTGTCCGCGTGATAGCTGAAGATCGTCTCGAACCTGGTGCCCCGCACCGCGTCCGCCAGTGCCGAAGCCCGGCACGCCTCGTGCACCACGACGTCGGCCCCGCGCGCGAGATCCGCGACCTCGTCGCAGACCCGGGTGTCGCCCGACACGACGACCACGCCGTCCGGGGTGGTGACGCGGTAGGCAACGGCGTCCTCCACCGGTTCGTGCCGCACCCGGACCGCCTCGGCCACTACCCGGCCGCAGGAGCTGCGCCACACCTCCTTCGGCACGTCCGGGGTGGCGAACCAGTGGCCGGCCACCTCGGGCGGGCCCTCCTGCACGTGCCGCACCCGCACTTCCACGTCGTAGGCGAAGGCGTCGAGCAGGTTCGCGACGAACGCGGGCGCCCGCCCGTCCGGCGCGACGACCGGCAGTGGTCCAGTCCTGTGCAGGTGGTCCTGCACCCACCGCGTCAACACCAGATCGGCGACGTCGGTGACGTGGTCGCTGTGCAGGTGGGTGATCAGCAGCGCGGCGAGCTCGTGCGGCCCCACCCCGGCCTGCGCCAGCCGCATCGTGGTCGACCGGCCCGCGTCGACCTGGAGGTGGATGTCGTCGCAGCTGATCAGCACACCCGCTCCCGCGCGTGCCGCGTCGGGATGGGGCACGCCGGTGCCGGTCAGGGTCACGGTCGTCGTCACGAAGCCACCTCCGGGTTTCCGATGTCGATGCGCAGACCCTCTTCGGCGACGAACACCCGGCCCGAAAAGGTCGTCGCCGCGCGGGTCCACGGCGGATCCGCGGGATCGCACCGGCCGAGGTGGGTCAGCAGCAACGCCCTGGCACCGGCGGCCTCGGCGACCGAGCCCGCCTCCGTCGCGGTCGTGTGCGCGCCGCGCAGGTGGTCGAGCTTCGCCTGCTGCTGGGGTGTCCGCGGCTCGGGCAGGAACCGTTCGATGAAGTCGGGGTCGTTGGCCTCGTGGACGAGCAGGTCGGTGTCCTTCGCGAGGCGCACCAGGTTCGCCGAGACACAGGTGTCGCCGGAGAAGGTGACCGAGCCGGCGCCGGTGTCGAAGCGGTAGGCCAGGGCGGGGAAGACCGGGCGGTGGTCCACCAGGGTCGCCGTCACCCGCACCCGGTCGTCCTCGAAGACGCACCACGGCTCGACTTCGGGGGCCGGGTTGAGGTCGGGGTCGCCGACAGCGGCCACAACCTCGGCGGGCAGCTTGACATCGGTGGCACGCACGACGGTGTCCGGATGCGGTCTGCGACTGTCACGCACGTTGTCGTTCAGATCCGCCGCGAGCGCGGAACGCAACAGCGCGAAGGTCTCGGCCGTCCCGGGCATCGGCCGCTCCGGGCACACCACGCCGGGCTCCGGCCCGCCGAGGGCGTGCACCGGCGGCAGCGAGCCGCGGGGACCGGGGCCGATCAGCTCGATCGGGCGCTCGCGCGGTTCGAGGCCGAAAGCGAGGAGCTCGGCCAGCCCGATCGTGTGGTCGGAGTGCAGGTGGGTGAGGAACACCGCGGCCAGGCGGCGCAGCGGTGTCAGGCCGAAGCCGCTGCCGAGCCCGTACTGCTGGTAGCGCTGCCCCCAGCCGTACCCGAGGTCGACGACGTAGTGGTGGTCCTCAATGGACAGTGCCGTGCTGGTGCCGCTCCGGCCCGGCTGCGGCCAGATGCGCCCGGCGGCCGTCCCGAGCACGACGGCGAACACTTCCGAACCGCTCACACCCGCACCTCTTTCTCCGACGCCGACCTGATGAGCCGGAAGACCTCTGTTCGCAACGCCACGAACCGGCTGTCACTTCGTGAAGTCACCGTCGCAGGCACACCGGCGCGCGCGAGGTCTTAATGATGAATTCATCAGTTTTGATCTGTCAAGCACTTTCGATGCTTGCCTCGACAGGAAGGGCGCGCGGGACTCAGCCGCGTCGCCACGGAGGACGAGCAGCTCGTCGTGATCAGGAAAGCGCTGTCAGGCCGGGTCGAGGCGGGGCAGCGGCCGCCGGGCGACCTCGGCGGCTTCGTCCCGCGGCAGCCCGAGCATGCGGAGCATCATCTCGGCCATGTCCGTCGCGGCCTTGTCGCCGTCGAGGTCCGGGCGGGCGAACCGCAGCTCGATCAGAGCCAGCAGGGCGCCACCGAGCGAGGACAGGGCGATCACCGGGTCGGCGGGGGCGAAGCGGCCCTGCGCGATCCCGCGCTTCAGGTCCCGCAGAGCGCGGGGGGCCAGCCCCTGACCCGCGTGGAGGTAGCCGAGGGCGCGATGACGCACGATCTGCATGAGCTCGGGATGGGAGTCGGCCATGCGAGCGCTGAGCCGGAATCCGGCGGACACGAGCTCGGCCGGGTCGTCCACCTCGCTCAGGTGCTCGTCGAAGGTCCGGCCGAGCTCCTCCAGCACGTCGGCGACCGCGGCGTCGAACAGCTCGGTCTTCGACGAGAAGTGGTTGTAGAAGGAGCCGAAGCCGACGTCCGCCCGTTCCGCGATCAGCTGGATGCTCACGCTGGTGTCGCCGGTTTCGGCGAGGATCTGCCGGGCCGCGCGGATGAGCGCCCGCCGCGTGACGGCACGACGCCGTTCGTTGCGGTTGCCCGAGGGAGCGGCGGTCGGCATGCGGTGAGTCTAACAAGGGTACTGAGCGAGACCGCACTTCTGATGATCTCACCAGTTCTCTTGACTGATGATATGATCGTAATTGATGATATCGTCATGACAGGAAGTGCCGGCCCGATGACGGGAACGACCACCCACCCGCCCGCGGACGAACTGTGGTGGCCGCGGTACCTCGGCCCGGCCGACCTGTCCTCGATCGAAGCGGTGCCGCTGGCCGACCGCGGCCTGCCCGGTTCGACCTACGACCTGCTCGTCCGCGCCGCCCGGTCGTGGCCCGAGCGCACCGCCCTCTCGGTGCTGCCCACGGCCGCCCGGTGGGCCGAGCCCGAGTCGCGCACGTTCTCCGGTCTGCTCGCCGACGTCCACCGCTACGCCAACCTGCTGCACGATCTCGGTGTGCGGCGCGAAACCGCGGTGGCGCTCATGGCACCCAACTGCGCTGAACTGGTCGCGGCGACATTGGCCGCACAGCTGGCGGGCATCGCCGCACCGCTCAACGGCGGCCTGTCGGCCGAGCACCTCGGCGAGCTCCTCGACCGCTCCGGCGCGCGGGTGCTCGTCACGGCCGGTCCCGACCTGGCACCCGCGATCTGGGAGACCGCGCGACGGCTCGCCGACGGTGGCGCGCTCGACGCTCTGCTGGTGCTGCGGCCCACCGGCGCCGACGGCCCGGCTGAGCCACTGCCCGCCATCGATGGCGTCCGCGTCGGCTACCTCCACGAGCTGGCCGCGGCGATGGACGGCGCCGCGTTCGCCGGACGGGCGCCGACGGACACGGACCTGGCGGCGTTCTTCCACACCGGCGGCACGACCGGTACTCCGAAGCTGGCAGCCCACACGCACGGCAACGAGGTCGCGGACGCCTGGATGCTCGCCGCCAACTCGCTGCTCGGCGAGGACGCCGTGTTGTTCGCGGCGCTTCCGCTGTTCCACGTCAACGCGCTGGTGGTCACCGTGCTGGCCCCGTTGTTCAGGGGGCAGCGGGTGGTGTGGACCGGTCCGCTCGGCTACCGCGACCCCGGGCTGCTCGGCAGCTTCTGGAAGATCGTGGAGCACTACCGCATCGCCACGATGAGCGGCGTGCCCACCGTCTACGCCGTGCTCTCGCAGCTGCCGATCGACGCGGACATCAGCAGCCTGCGCTACGCGATGGTCGGCGCCTCGCCCCTGCCCCAGGCGGTCCGCGAGGGCTTCCACGCGCACACCGGCGTGACTCTCGTCGAGGGATACGGCCTCACCGAAGCCACCTGCGCCACCGCGCGCAGCTTCCCCGACGACCCGCGACCCGGCGCCGTGGGTCAGCGCATGCCCTACCAGCAGGTCAAGGCTGTGCGGATCGGCGAGGACGGGACGTGGCACGATCTGCCCGCGGGCGAGGTGGGTGTGCTGGCCATCAGCGGGCCGACGGTTTTCCCCGGCTACGTCACCGGCCGGAACGAACACGGTCCGGTACTGGACGGTCTCGGCGCGCTGCGTGACGGCTGGCTCGACACGGGCGACCTCGGCCGCGTGGACCCGGATGGTTTCGTGCGCCTGGCGGGGCGGGCCAAGGACCTGATCATCCGCGGTGGCCACAACCTCGACCCGGCCGTGATCGAGGAAGCGCTGCTGGCGCACCCGGCCGTCACCGGGGCCGGCGCCGTCGGAAGGCCGGACGAGCACGCCGGCGAGGTGCCGGTCGCCTACGTCACCACCGCACCGGATGCGGTGGCGACCGCCGAGGACCTGATCACGTGGGCCGCCGGCCGGGTGCCCGAGCGTGCCGCCGCCCCGAAGGACGTCGTCATCCTGGACACGCTGCCGCTGACCGACGTGGGCAAGCCCTACAAACCCGCCCTGCGGGCCGACGCCGCCCGCCGCGCGCTCACCGACGCACTGTCCGGATTGGACGGCGTCGAGGTGCACGCGGCTGTGGACGGCGGTTCCGTCGCCGTGACCGTGACGGTCCCGCGCGAAGCCGACCGAGACGCCGCCGAGACCGTGCTGAGCCGCTACGCGGTGCGCTGGACGTTGCGGGTGCGGCAGTCAACGCGGTGACCTCCCCTGCCTCGTAGTGCCCGCGACGGCGGCAGGCCTGCCGCCGCAGCGCGCGGGTGGTGCGCGAGCACCGAAACCGGGCGGAGCCGCGCAACTGGCGCACCCCGCCCCGGCGTCAGAACACGGTGCCCACGTCTCGCACGACGATCTCGTCCAACGCCCGCTCGGCGACGGCGGCGATCGTCATCGACGGGTTGCACGCCGCGGTGTTGCCCGGCATCAGGGCACCGTCCAGGACGTACAGACCGCGATGGCCCCGCACGCGCCCGGCCAGATCGCACACCACGTTCATCGACGCGCCACCCAGCGGGTGCCACGTGCTGGGCACCAGTGACGTGGTGTTGAGTTTCACGGCCGCGGCACCGCCGATCGCGTTGATCCGCTCGGCGATCCGCGTCGCCACCGGGAGGTCGGCGGTGAGCGGCCAGTGCAGCACCGCGTCGTCCTTCAGCGGGTCGTAGACGAACGTCCCCCGGCCCTGGCTGACGCCGTAGCCGACGAGCATCGTGGTGCGCAGGTCCGGCAGCGGCGGGAGCGAGGCCTGGATGACGGTGTTCGCGCGCGCCGGGTCGTCCCACTCCAGGCTGCCGTAGATCACGGGGCCGCCCTGGGGAGAGCCGAAGTCCTCGGCCAGGCTGGTCCAGGTGTAGATCTGGTCGCCGTTGGACCCCCAGCCGGTGCCGAGACCGTCCGGCAGGTCCGGGATCGTCCCGTGCGCCCGCGCGCGCATCAGCAACCGCGTGGTGCCTGCCGTGCCCGCCGCCATCACGAGCGCTTGCGTGGTGAGGATCTTCTTCTCCAGCACCGTTCCGTCCGTGGCGATCCGGTCGGCGAACACCTGCCAGCGCCCGTCCGGTCCCAGCGCGACACTCGTGACGTTGTGCTGCGGCACGACCGTACAGCGGCCGGTGGCCTCCGCGGCGGCGAGGTAGGTGACGTCGACCGAGTGCTTGCCGCCGTTGTTGACGCCGAACGCGCAGTCACCGTTGGTGTAGGACGGTTTCATCTCGCCCTTGAGCTCACGCAGCGCGTACGACCAGTCGATCGGCATCGGGATCTTCTCGACCGGGAATCCCGCTCGCTCGGCGTTGCGGCGGAACACCCGCGCCGCGTGGTAGGTGGGGCTTGCGATCAGCTCGTCCGGCGCGGTCTCGACGCGCAACATCCGCGCCACCCGCGGGTAGTAGACCCGGTCCATGCGGGCGTAGTCGAGCTGCTCGGGCAGGTTGGCGTTGAACACCGCCTCCGCCGGCTGGAGCGTCATGCCCTGGTAGACCAGGGAGCCGCCGCCGACCCCGGCCGCGCACATGATGTCCATCCCGACCCCGGGCACCCGTTCCAGCAGACCGGTGTAGGGCTCGAACGGCAACGACACGAGCCCCAGCAGGTTGAGCTCCGACCCCAGCCAGAAGATCCGCTTGTCCGGTGAGGTCGGGTGCGGGAAGGTCTCCGCGTTCGGCCCGGTCGGCCACCGGATCCCGCGCTCCAGCACCGTGACCGGCACCCCGGCCTGCGCGAGCCGCAACGCCGTGACCCCGCCGCCGAACCCCGACCCGATGACGACGACGCGGTGCTCCTCACGGGTCAGCCGCACACGGGCGGCCGAGGCGGTGGCGGGCAGCAGCGTCAGCCCGGTGGCCGCGGCCGCTCCCTTGAGGACAGTACGGCGGTGCACAGCAGGCATGGTTCCCCTTTCCCCGGGACGTCATGATCGCCGGAGTCTAGGAAGGCGAACCGAGACAAGGAACGCTTTGCGGGTCTCACTACTGACCAGTAGCATCGGACCGGTGCGCCGTACCGACGCCCGCCGCAACCGAGAGAGAATCCTGCGGGTGGCGGACGAGGCCTTCGCTACCGGCAGCGAAATCGTTCCGCTCGCGGAGATCGCCCGCCGCGTCGGCCTCGGCCGGGCGACCGTCTACCGCCACTTCCCCGACCGCGCCGCCCTCGGCACCGCCATCGCCTCCCAGCACCTGGGCACGATCGCGGACCTGGTCCGCGGCGACCCGCCCCCGTACGACTCGTTCCGCGACCTGCTGGAGCTGGTGCTGACCGAGCAAGCCGCGCGACGGCCCCTCGTCCGCCTGTTCCGCGAACTGCCCCCGCACTGCCAGCGCCGCTACGCCGACGCGCTCGTCGCCACCCTCACCCCGGCCTTCCGCCGCGCACAGGAAGAGGGGCAGCTCCGCGCGGACGCCGAGCCCGCGGACCTGCTGCTGGTGTTCGAGATGCTCGAAGCCGCGGTCCTGACCGGCGCGGCACGGGGCCACTCCGAGGACGCCATCCGGCGGATGATCACTGTCGTGCTGGACGGCTTCTTCGGGGCCTGATCAGCGGCGCCGCGCCCCCCCTTCACCGGCGCGGTCGTCTCACACCGGCTGATGTCGTGCGCGCGGTGGACGCCGCCGACGCCGCCTTCCCGGAATGGTCCGCGCTTGCTCGCGCGGAAGCTGCGGTACGCCCCATGGTCACTTCAGCCGCGACGTCGCCCTCGATCTGGTGAAACGTGTCCACGCCGGGACGTGCCACTGCCCCCGGGTTCGACCGTCCGATGTGGACGAACTGACCCCGGTGCTACCGCGGCCTGCGCACCGGCGAAGTGCCGAGCTGTGCCGCGTCGGCACTGTCTGCTGGGCGTCGTCCGGTCCGTGCGACAGCACCATCCGTACACCAGGGCAAGGATGACCGTCGGCGGACCAGTCATCTGACGGGCCCTGCCGCGGCGACGGAGGGCCGAAGATGGTGACACCTTCGGATGGCGAAGGCTTCGCCGCTAGGAATGGAGAGCATCATGCCGACGATCACCACCACGGACGGTGTCGAGATCTTCTACAAGGACTGGGGCACCGGCCAGCCGATCGTGTTCAGCCACGGCTGGCCGCTCTCGGCGGACGACTGGGACACCCAGCTGCTGTTCTTCCTGCAGCACGGCTACCGCGTCATCGCCCACGACCGGCGCGGGCACGGACGCTCGTCGCAGGTCGCCGACGGGCACGACATGGACCACTACGCCGACGACCTCGCCGCGCTGACCAGCCACCTCGACCTGCACGACGCCATCCACGTCGGGCACTCCACCGGCGGCGGCGAGGTCGTGCGCTACCTGGCCCGCCACGGCGAGTCACGGGTCGCCAAGGCGGCGCTCATCGCGGCCGTCCCGCCGCTGATGGTGCGGACCGACGCCAACCCCGGCGGCCTGCCCAAGAGCGTGTTCGACGACCTGCAGGCCCAGCTGGCGGCCAACCGCTCTGAGTTCTACCGGGCGCTGCCGTCCGGCCCGTTCTACGGGTTCAACCGGCCCGGCGTGGAACCCTCGGAAGCGCTGATCCAGAACTGGTGGCGCCAGGGCATGATGGGCGGCGCGAAAGCCCACTACGACGGCATCGTCGCCTTCTCCCAGACCGACTTCACCGACGACCTGAAGAAGATCACCGTCCCGGTCCTCGTCATGCACGGCGACGACGACCAGATCGTCCCCTACGCCGACTCGGGCCCGCTGTCGGCAAAGCTGCTGCGGAACGGCACCCTCAAGACCTACGCCGGGTTCCCGCACGGCATGCCGACCACCCAGGCCGACACGATCAACGCCGACCTGCTCGACTTCATCCGGTCATGACCAGCCCGATCGCGGTGCTAGGCGCCACCGGCCGCCAGGGCGGCGCGGTGGCCCGCCACCTGCTCAAGCACGGCGCCGACGTCCTCGCGCCGGTCCGCGACCCCGACGGCGAGAGCGCGCAGCGGCTCCGGGCGGCCGGTGCGGACACCGTCCGTGCCGATTTATCCGATGTGGACTCGCTGGCGGCCGCGTTCCGGGGCGCGGCCGCGGTCTTCGCGATGACGACGTACGACGCCGACGGGGCGGAGGCGGAAGTCCGGCAGGGAGCGGCCATCGCGGACGCCGTGGTGGCCGCGGAAGTGCCGGCCGTGGTCTACAGCTCCGTCGGCGGGGCGGACCGCGCGACCGGGATCCCGCACTTCGAGAGCAAGTGGGCGATCGAACAGCGGCTGCGCGCGACCGGCGTGCCGCTGACGGTGATCCGGCCGGTCTTCTTCATGGAGAACCTGATGCGGGCCGGTGTCGTCACCGCGGAGGCGGACGGGCAGGTCTTCCGGTACGCCTTCGCGCCGGGGGTGCCGATCCAGATGACCGCCTCCGACGACATCGGCGCGATCGCCGCCCGGGCGATCCTCGACCCCGGCGCCGTCCCGGGCGGTCAGCTGGAGATCGCCGGGGACGAGCTGACGCCGGAACAGATGGCGGCGGCCTTCGCCGAGGCTTCGGGCCGGCCAACCCGGTTCGAGCCGACGCCGATCGACGCGGTCCCCGACGCCGACCGGCGGGCGATGTACACCTGGCTCGCGACGACGCCGGGCTACCAGGCCGACTTCGCCACCACCTCGGCGCTACGGCCCGGGATCCGCTCCTTCCCCGCCTTCCTGTCCGGCACCAACCCGTGAGGAAGCCCGTCATGACACCCCGGCCGGATCACCTCCCCCGCGCGATCGAAGTCCGCGGGGCGCGGCACAACTCACTGCGTGACCTCGACGTCGACGTGCCGCTGTGGCGGACGGTGGCGGTGGCCGGGGTGTCGGGATCGGGGAAGACGTCGCTCGCCATGGGGACGCTGTACGCCGAGGGGCTGCACCGGTTCCTCGAAGGACTCAGCACCTACAGCAGGCGGCGGATCGGCCAGGCCCAGCGGCCGGACGCCGACCGCATCGAGCACCTGCCCCCGGCGCTGGCGTTGCGGCAACGGCCACCGGTTCCCGGACCGCGCAGCACGGTCGGGACGATGAGCGAGGTCTTCAACGTCCTGCGGCTGGTCATGTCGCGCCTGGGCACCCACCGCTGTCCCAACGGCCACGACGTGCCACCGGCGGTCTCCACGCAGGGGGTGGAGATCGTGTGCCCGGTCTGCGGGGTGCGGTTCGACCACCCGGCCGCGGAGTCGTTCGCGTTCAACTCCCTCGGTGCGTGCCCCGGCTGCGACGGGACGGGCGTGCGCACCGAGGTCGACCCCGCGGCGCTGGTTCCGGACCCGGGCAAGACGATCGACGAGGGCGCGGTGCTGTCGTGGAACGTCGGCGGGCGGCGGCTGAGCCGGTACGCCGCGGGTGAGCTGGGAGTGCGGCTGGACGTGCCGTACCGGGAGCTCACCGGCCGGGAGAAGGAGTTCGTCCTGCACGGCGAGCCCGTGCAGCAGCAGGTCGTCGTCTCCGGCCGCAACGGCAGGCAGGTGACCCTGGAAGTCACCTACGACAACGCCATCACCGCCGCCCGCCGCTCGGAGAACAGCAAGTTCCTCGTCACGCACACCTGCCCCGTGTGCCACGGTTCCCGGCTGCGGCCCGAGGCCTTGACCAGCCACCTGGACGGCCGCGACCTCGCCGAACTGAGCGCGCAGGACCTCGACCACCTCGCCGCGTTCACCGGCGGTCTGCCCGCGCTGATGCCGGCCGAGCTGGCCCGGTTGACCACCGGCCTGGTCGGCGAGCTCACCGGTGCGCTCACGCCGTTGCTGGAGCTCGGCCTCGGTTACCTGACCCTGGACCGGGCCGGGTCGACGTTGTCCACGGGCGAGCGGCAGCGCATCGAACTCACCTCGACCGTCCACGCGAGCACCACCGGCATGCTGTACGTCCTCGACGAACCGTCCGTCGGGCTCCACCCGAGCAATGTCGCGGGACTGCGCAAAGCCATCGACGCGCTGGTGCGCAACGGCAATTCGGTCGTGCTGGTCGAGCACGACCTCGACGTGATCCGCACCGCCGACTGGATCATCGAGCTGGGACCGGGCGCCGGACGGCAGGGCGGCACGGTCGTCGCCGAGGGCACTCCCGCCGAGATCGAAGCCGACGAGCGGTCCGTCATCGGCCCGTTCCTGTCCGGCCGCGAAACGGTCGAGCGCGTGCCACGGCCGGGCACCGGCGAACTGGCCACCCTCACGGTCAGCCGCCTCCACAACCTGAACGGCGTGACGGCCGCGTTCCCCCTCAACCAGCTCACCGCGATCGCAGGCCCGTCCGGTGCCGGCAAGACCGCCCTCGTGCTGGAAAGCCTGGTCCCGGCCGCTCGCGCACGGCTGGCGGGCACGCCGCTGCCGGAGCACGTCACCCGGCTGGAACCGGGACCGCTGCGCGGAGTCGTGGAGATCGACGCGACGCCGATCGGCCTCAACGCCCGGTCCACCCCGGGCACCTACACCGGTGCCTTCGACGCGATCCGAGCCCGCTTCGCCGCCGCGACCGGCCAGACCGCCGGGCAGTTCTCCTTCAACACGAAGGAAGGCCAATGCCCGACGTGCAAGGGGCTCGGCTCGATCGACCTGGACGTGCAGTACCTGCCCGACATCGCCGTCGAGTGCCCGACCTGCCACGGCGCACGGTTCGGCGAGAAGACGCTGGAGTCGCGTGTGGACGGTCTCACGATCGCGGACGTCCTCGAACTGACGGTGAACGAGGCGCTGGAGCGCTACGCCGACGTGCCCGCCGTCGTCCGGCCGCTGCGGCCCGTGGCCGACGTCGGGCTGGGATACCTGCGGCTCGGCGAGCCGACACCGGCGCTGTCCGGCGGGGAGTCGCAGCGCCTGCGCATCGCGTCGCGCCTGCGCAGCAGCCAGCGCGATGTGCTGTACGTGCTCGACGAGCCCTCGACGGGACTGCACCCTGCCGACATCCGCACCCTGGTGGGGGTGTTCGACCGTCTCCTGGACGCCGGGGCCACGATCGTCGTCATCGACCACGACCTCGACCTGATCGCGGCGGCCGACCACGTGCTCGACCTCGGGCCCGTCGGCGGCCCCGGCGGCGGCCGCATCGTCGCCCAGGGGACGCCGGACGAAGTCGCCGCCGACCCCGCCAGCGTCACCGGCCCGTACCTCGCCGCACGCGCCGGGCTTCGGGGTCGTCGCGAGTGAGACAGGCCCGCGCGCGATGCCCGGTGACCGTCACGGTCATTCGACGGGTGCTGCCGGTCGCCGTCCCGGCCACCATGGGTTCGGCACGCGACCGAACCGACCTTCGGAGGGCATCATGCCGCACCGGTACCTCACCACACTGACGACGCCGGCCGTCGAAGCCGCGCAAAAGCAGTACGGCAGCCATTCCGCCATCCAGCGGATGACCAGCAGCTGGCACACCGATGGTGTCCTCGGCGACGACGAGATCGGCTTCATCGCCGAGCGGGACAGCTTCTACCTCGGCACCGTCGGCGAAACCGGCTGGCCGTACGTCCAGCACCGCGGCGGGCCGCCCGGCTTCCTCAAGGTGCTCGGTGTGACGAACGGTGCGAGCCGACTCGCCTGGGCCGACTTCCGGGGCAATCGCCAGTACGTCTCCGTGGGGAACCTCGGCGCCTCCCCCAAGGTGTCACTGTTCCTCATGGACTACCCGCACCAGCAACGCCTCAAGATACTGGGAGAAGCCCAGTCTCACGACGCCCGCACCGACGAGGCCGCCTCGCTGCTGGAACAGGTCGCACTTCCGGGTTACCGGGCCCACGTGGAGCGCATCATCACCGTCAGCGTGCGCGGCTACGACTGGAACTGTCCCCAGCACATCACGCCACGCTGGACCGAAGCAGAACTCGCGCCCGTTCTGAGTGCGGCCGGCCACCAGCCCGGCGACCGCCGTCCCCGGTGACAACTTCGTTCCACGTGCCGCTTTCCGGCCGCCTGCGCGGGCGCGACGTCGCCGGAAACGGTCGCCCTCCCGGTCGAATGCCCCGGCACGGTACCGCACGTCCGGTAAGTTAGTCATTAATCTTGACTATCATCAATCTGGCCTAATGCCGGACGGGAGATGACGTGACTGAGACACTCGACCACCGAGCGGTCTTCGAGCAGGCGTGGAGCGCACCCGGGAACACTCCCGTGGACCTACCGCCGGTGCGGGTGAACGACGTGCTTCGCGAACGCTACGAAGTACGGCCGCCGTTCGCCTACACCGGCGCCCAGCTGTGGGATATGGAGGTCCGCAAGGCAGCCGCCCCGGACATCTACATCCCCACGGTCGTCAAACCCGGCAGCGCCGAGAAGTTCCCGAGCGTGCACCACGGAAAACTCGAAGACTTCACCCGGGTGTCCGAGCAGCGGCTGTGGGCTGCCCCGGAGCGCTACGCGACCGTCATCGAACACGTCCGGCTGGACCACGAAAACCGGCAGGCGTTCTTCATCGGCGCCGACCGCTTCGAGGCACCCGACGGCCGGATCTTCACCGCCGGCTCGGGGCAGCCGATCTTCCACGTCGAACACTCCGTCGCCGGTCCCGAAGACGATCCGCTCAACCTCTGGCGCATCGTGAACCTCACCGGCGGGCCCGACGACGCGCTGGCGGCGGCCTTCGACGACCTGGCCGAAGATCCGTACCTCCGGGTGTTCATCGAGGTTCACCTGCGCAGGGACCTCGGCCGCGAACTGGTCCGCCGTTGAGCGGACCGGCGTTGCCGGTTGGACCAGATTCGTGATAGTCATGCACTTGGACAAACAGGAGGAACCGGCTTCGCGGAAACGAGACCGTCGGTACGGCGTACCGGTCCCCCGGCTCAGGCTGATCCTTCGTCCGCGCCGAGGGAACGGAGGTGGGCGCGCTGGTGGTCGGTGATGTCGGCGAGCATGGTCTTGAACTGCCGGTAGTTCTCCCGGCCGAGGCGACGCGCGTGCCGTCGCTGGATGTCGGCCATGATCTCGTCCGCGGCGCGCATCCGGACCAGACCCCGTTCGGTCGGGTAGATCAGCTTCGCGCGGCGATCGCTGGGATCCGGCCGCCGCTCGACGTACCCGAGGGCCTCCAGCTCGTCGACGAGCGTTCCGATGATCTGCTTGTACTGGCCGGACAGCCGCGACAGCTCGGTCGCCCGCACCCCGTCCTCGTCGAGGTACGCCAGCACCGCGCCGTGACGGTGCTTCAGGTCGCCGAAGCCCAGCCCGGCCAGCCTGGTGAACAACTCGCGCTGGACCGCGAAGAGGAGTCGTCCGGCCAGCACGCCGAGGTCGGGATCGGCCGCGTTCCGGTCCGCGCGCCTCGCCATTCGCCGCATCCCCCTCTCGGCCGCCGATGCTGTCGTCGACACCTTAGCCACCCGCTCCGGCCGCGGCTCGGCACGTCACGAACGAGTCCCTTGCCGAGCCCGCCGTACTTTTGGAGGATCGACCGGTGGATCTGATCGGCCGAGAGCAGGACATCACTTCCCTGCGGGACTTCTTCGACGGGGCGGGCGTCCGGGGCGGGGCCGTGCTGGTGGTCGGCGACGCCGGTGTCGGCAAGACAGCGGTGCTAGACGAGTTCTCCGACGGCGAGGCCACGCGCGGCGTTCGCGTCCTGCGGGCCGCCGGCGTGCAGTTCGAAGCCGACGTCAACTACTCCACGCTGAACCAGCTGATGTTCCCGCTCGGCGACGAAATGTCGTCCCTCGACCCCGGACAGCGGACGGCCCTGCGGTGCGCACTCGGCTTCGAGATCGGCCAGGTGCCCGACCGGCTCGTCGTGTCGAACGCCGCCTTGCTGTGCCTGCGCGCCGCGGCGGCCGAAAACCCGATCCTCCTCGTCGTCGACGATCTCCACTGGGTGGACCGGGCCAGCGCCGAGGTGCTCGGCTTCGTGGCCCGCCGCCTGGTCGGCAGTCCCATCGTGTTCCTGGCGGCCTGCCGGTCCGCGGAGCGTGGTTTCTTCCGCAACAGCGGACTGACCGAAGTCGTCCTGCCGCCACTGCCCACCGCCGCGGCCCGGACACTGGTCGACCGCCGGTTTCCCGACCTGGCGCCCGCGGTGCGGCAACGGCTGCTCGCCGAAGCGGCGGGCAACCCGCTGGCCCTGCTGGAACTGCCGTCCGCTTTGGACGGTGACCAGCGCACCGACTTCACCGCGCTCCCGGCGGTCCTGCCCCTGTCCGAGCGGCTCCAGGCGATGTTCACCTCCCGCGTGCGCGACCTGCCGCAGCGGTGCCGGCTGATGCTGCTGCTCGGCGCGCTCGGCGGCACCACCGACCCGGCGCGCCTGCGCACGGCGGGCGGCAGCTCCTGCGACCTGGACGATCTCGCCCCGGCGGAGGAGACCCGGCTGGTGCACCTGAGCGGGGGGCGGCTGAGCTTCCGGCACCCGCTGATCGGCGCGGCCGTCGTCGAGGGGGCCTCGGAACGGGACCGGCGCTGGGCGCACGGTGCGCTGGCCGCGGTCGTCGACGCCCCGGAGCGACGGGTCCGGCACCTCGCCGAATCCGCGGTCGGTCCGGACGAAGAGATCGCCGGTCAGCTGGAGGACACCGCACAGGCCCTGCTCCGCCAGGGTGACGCCCTCGGCGCCGTCACGGCGCTGACCCGCGCGGCCGAGCTCAGCCCGGCGGCCGCCGACCGGGGCCGCCGACTGGCCGAAGCGGCGTACATCGGCGCGGAAGCCGGCGGTGAAATGGCCACCGCGAGCAGGCTGCTGGGCGACGCGCGGCGCACCGGCTCCCTCGAAACCCACTCGCTGCACGCCGCCGCGGCCGCCGCGCACCTGCTGATCAACTCCGAGAGCGATGTGACGACGGCACACCGGCTGCTGGCCGGGGCGATCGAAGCGGGCGAACACGGCTTCGACGCGAACGACCCCGTCCTGACCGAAGCCATGCACAGCCTGATGCTGATCAGCTGGTGGGTGGGCACCGAGGAAGCCGGACAGGCGTACCGTGCCCTGGTCGACCGGCTGAAACCGGCACCGACCCCGGTGACCCGGGTGAACGCGATCGTCTTCACCGATCCCGCCCGCGCTTCCGCCGAGGACATCGCCACCCTCGACAGTTTGATCGACTCCGTGGGCACCGACCCCGAACCCACCCAGCTCGTCCGGATCGGCACCGCCGCCCTGTTCGCCGACCGGCTGCACCGCCTGCGTGCCCCGGAACGACGGCTGGCCGAAACCCGCCGTCAGGGCAAGGGCTCGGCCCGGCGGCACCTCGGCGCGCTGATCCACCTGGCGCTCGACGCCTTCCACGGTGGCCGTTGGACCGAGGCCGGAGAGTGGGCGGACGAGGGACTCGTCGTCTGCGCCGAACACGGGTTCCGGTTCTTCCGCTGGTACTTCGACTGGGTGCACGCGCTCGTCGCGGCCGCGCGAGGCCGCGACGAGGCCGCCCGGCAGCTGACCGACGACACGATCCGCTGGGCCGGCGCCCACCAGGCCGCGGGCGTGACCTACTTCGCCCTGCAGGCGCGCACCCTCGCCGACGTCGCCGCCGGCGACTACGAATCCGCCTACCACCACGCGACCCGGCTCAGCCCGGCCGGGCAGCTCGCGCCGTACCGGCCCACCGCGCTGTGGGCCGGTTTCGACCTCGTCGAAGCCGCCTTGCACACCGGACGCCGCGCCGAGGCCGCCGCGCACGCCGCCACCCTCCGCGAAGCCCGCCTGGACACGGTGTCGCCACGGCTGGGCCTGCTCAGCTCCGCGGCCGGCGCGCTGGCGGCCGAGGACGACGACGCCCGCGACTTGTTCGAAACGGCCTTGTCGATCCCGAACCCGGACCAGTGGCCGTTCGACGTGGCCAGGGTGCGCCTGGCGTACGGGGTCCGGCTGCGCCGCCTGCGCGACACCGCCGCGGCGCGCGAACAGCTGACCCTCGCGCACGACGCGCTTTCGGCACTCGGCGCGGCCCCGTGGCGCGACCGCGCCGCCAACGAGCTGCGCGCGACCGGCCTGACCCGCCGGTCGGCTCCCGAGGGCCGGGCCGAGCTGACCCCACAGGAACGCGAAATCGCCGAACTCGCGGGCGCCGGCCTGACCAACAAGCAGATCGGGCAGAAGCTGTTCATCTCCCACCGGACCGTCGGCGACCACCTGTACAAGATCTTCCCCAAACTCGGCATCACCTCGCGCGCCGCGCTGCGGGACGCGCTGACCGCCCACGAGCAGGGCGAGCAGGTGGACACCACAGTCATGTGACGGGTGCTGTTCCCACCCGGGCGCGGTGACCCTGGACGGTATGAACCCAGACCCGCATCCCGGGATCCACTGGCCCCCCGGCTGGGGGCCGGACCGCTGCGACAGCTTCGTCCACCACCGGCACCGGACCTCCGCGTCCGCCGACGCCGTCTTCGCGAAGCTGGCCGCCGTCGAAGAGTGGCCGAAGTGGCAGCGCGCGGTGGACCGCACCGAGGTCGTCGAAGACCTGGCCGTCGGCAGCCGCTTCGTGGTCGTGTCCCCGCCGCACACCTTCGACGGGATCGTCGGCGAGTTCGTGCCACCGACCCGGTTCGGCTGGGCCGCGGTCGGCGATCAGCTGAGCTTCTACCAGTCGTGGCTGCTGCGGGACGACCCCGGCGGTGGCGCTCTGGTGATCTTCGAGGAGGCGTCTCGCGGCTTGGCGGCACTGCTGCAGGCCACCGGCCGAGCCGAGCTGACGCGCGGCTGGCTCGACACGCTGCCGCCCGCGCACGAGCCATGACGGGGCAACGGATTCTCCGCACCCCGGTCCGGACACAGGCGGGTCGCTCACCACGGTGAGCGACCCGCCTTTCCGCGTTCCGGCTCCCGTATCGAACACGCCCTGCCTGGCCTACCCGTCCCTGCCCGAGGCACCAACCGGTTCATGCCGCTGCTGGCCGGGGACCCGGCGGCCACGGGCGCGTTGCGGATCGACCCCCGCAGGCCGACGCGGCCTTCCCGGCGAACCCCACGACGGTCGCCGAACTCCTCGGCGACCTCCCCTGACGGCGATTCCGGTGACCGGTCACCGGGTGACCGTCACGGTCACGGTCATCTGACGGGCGCTGCTCCGCGGCTGTCCGGACAACCATGGTTTCCGTCAGCACGAACGAAAACCTGATCCTCACGGAGGAAACCATGGCCACCACCAAGCCGACCATCGTCCTGTCGCACGGCGCGTTCGCCGAGTCCGGCGGCTGGGGTCCCGTCGTCGAGCGGCTCCAGGCCGCGGGGCACCGCGTCGTCGCGGCGGCCAACCCGCTGCGCTCGGTGGCCTACGACGCCGCCCAGCTGCGCGCCCTGGTCGACACCATCGACGGCCCGGTCGTCCTGGTCGGTCACTCCTACGGCGGGATGGTCATCAGCAAGGCCGCCGCGGGTGCCGACAACGTCACGGCCCTGGTCTACGTCGCGGCCTTCGCCCCGGAAGCCGGTGAGAGCGCGGCGGATTTGTCCGGCCAGTTCCCCGGCAGCACCCTCGCCGAGACCCTCCGCCCGGTCCCGCTGCCCGACGGCAACCAGGACGTGTACGTCGCCCAGGAGCTCTACCGGCAGCAGTTCGCGGCGGACGTGCCCGAGGAAACGACCCGGGTGATGGCAGCCACCCAGCGGCCGATCACCGCCGCGGCGCTGAACGAGGCCGCCGAGGGGCCGCAGGCGTGGCCCGGCCTCCCGACCTACTTCCTGATCGCCGAGGCGGACAAGAACATCCCGGCCGCCGCCCACCACTTCATGGCCGAGCGGGCCAAGGGCGAGATCGTCAGCATCGAGGGCGCGTCCCACGCCGTGTTCGCCTCGCACCCGGCCGAGGTCGCCGATCTCGTCCTGCGTGCCGCCGGCGCCTGAACACCGTTCCTCGTTCCCTCAACCGGCACCGCCGTCCGTCTGGGTCGCGACGCCCGCGGTCCCGGCGGGTGCCATCGCCCCCGGAGAACATCATGACCAGCACGCTCGTCACCCACGCCACGCCCGTCGGCCGATCCGTTACCGCCGGATCGCGCCCGGCGCGGCTCCCGCTGAACACCTTGGCCATCGGCTTCGGTCTCGCCGGCTTGGCCGAGGCGTGGACCGAAGCGACCTCGGCCCTCACCTTGCCGCGAGTCGTCCCTCAGGCGTTCTGGGCCCTCGCGGCGACCGCCTGGGTGTCGCTGCTCACCGCGCACCTCGTCCGCGGCGCGCGCAGCGGTGAGGGACTGGCCTCGCAGCTGCGGCACCCCGCGCAGGGCCCCATCGCCGCGCTGGCCCCGGTCACCGCGATGCTGCTCGCCGCGGACCTCTTCACGTGGTCACCGATCGGCGGGCGTGTGTTGTTCCTGCTCGCCCTGGCCACCGCCGCGATCCTCGCTGCCTGGCTGTTCGCTTCGTGGTTCGAGGGGCGGCTCGAACTCGAGTCCCTGCACCCGGGTTACCTGCTGCCGACGGTGGCGCCCGGGCTGGTCGGCGCCGACGTGGCACATGTTGTGGGCTACCACGGTCTTGCTTGGTCGCTGTTCGGCGTCGGCGCGTTCTTCGCCGTCGTCCTCACGGCGATAGTCGTCCTGCGCCTCACGTTCCGCTCCGCCCTGCCGGATGCCCTGATCCCCACCACGGCGATTCTCCTGGCCCCGCCCGCGGTCGCCGGAATCGCCTGGTTTTCGCTCCACGGGCACGTCGCCGACCCCGTCGCCCAGGCGATCGGCGGCGTCGGCGTCCTGCTGGTGCTGGTGCAAGCCGCGATGGTGCCGCGTTACCGCAGGTTGCGCTTCACCGTTGGCTTCTGGTCGTTCACCTTTCCCTTGGCCGCGGCGGTGGCCTTGGCCGAAGAGTGGCTCGACGTGGTCCGCCCGGCCGGCTGGGTACCGATCACCGGTGTGCTACTGGCTTTGGTCACGGTCTTCATCGGCGCCATCGCCGCCCGGTCGGTGTGGGCGGTCGCACGGCGATCGCTGCCGTCGCGTCAACACGATCACGGCACCCCGGTCTCGGCCCGAACCCGAGGCGCCAGGAAATGACCACCGCGGAACACGACGCCCGCGCTCACGGTGTGCCGGCCGGTACCGGCGCCGCCGGGAGGTCCCCGGCGCGCAGCAGCGGAGTGCCCGCCGTCTCGCGCAGGGAGAACGCCGCCACGAGCCCGATCACCGCGGCCACCATCAGGTAGGGCCCGGGCACCAGTGTCGAGCCGGTGGCGGAGATCAGGACGGTCATCACGTACGGGACGGTCCCGGCGAACAGGGCGGCGGTCACGTTGTAGGCGATCGACAGGCCGCTCTGGCGGGTGCGGGTCGGGAAGATCTCCGCCGACCACACCGCGTAGGTGCCCAGGATCGCGGCGAGGATGACGCCCAGCGCGAGCGCGGCGACCCACGTGCCCGCCAGGCCGGTACGCATCAGCAGGTACGCCGGGGTGGCCAGGACGAACAGCGCGATCCCGGCGCCGATGAGCACCGGGCGGCGGCCCACCCGGTCGGACAGCCTGCCGAAGGCGGGCACCAGCACGAGCCCGGTCAGCGAGATCACCGTGGACAGCAGCGCGGCGCTGCCCGCGGAGTGGCCGAGGTAGTCGGTCTCGTAGGTGACCAGGTAGGTCAGCACGGCGTAGAACGGCACGTGCATCATCGTCATCAGCCCGGCGGCCTGCAGCAGCTGCTTTTTGTTGTGGCGGAACAACTCCCGCACCGGGCTGCGCGGCACGTTGTCGGTCGCCTCCAGCGCGCGGTACTCGGGCGTGTCCTCGATCTTGGTGCGGATGACGAACCCGACGACGCCCAGCGGCGCGGCGATGAGGAACGGGATGCGCCAGCCCCACGAGGTGAGCTGCTCGCCCGACAACCCCACGGACAGCAGGAGGAACACGAACGACCCGGCGAGGAACCCGAGCAGCGAGCCGACCTCCAGCCAGCTGACGCCGAACCCGCGGCGGCGGCGCGGCGCGTGCTCGGCGAGGAAACTCGCCGCGCTGCCGAACTCGCCGCCCGCCGCGAACCCCTGCAGCAGGCGCAGGAACACCAGCAGCAGCGGCGCGGCGATCCCGATCGTGGAGTAGCCGGGCAGCAGCCCGATCACCAGCGTCGCGCCGGACATCAGGAAGATGACGAGCGACAGCGTCCGCTTGCGCCCGATCCGGTCGCCGAGCGGGCCGAACACCAGCGCGCCGACCGGGCGGATGCCGAACGACACCGCGAACACGCCGAACACCGCGAGCAGGCCCGCGGTGCTGTTCTCCGCGGGGAAGAACACCGACGCGATCGTGCTGGCAAGGTAGGCGTAGGCGGCCCAGTCGAACCAGTGGACGAACACCCCGACGGCGCCGGCGGCGACACTGCGGCGCAGCGCCGCGGGATCGGCCAACGCCTCGGTGATCTCGTCGCCTGCGGGGGAGCCGGGTGCGGTCATGGGTGCCTCCTCGGGCCTGCTCTCGCGATGACGCTAGGAGCGGGCGACAGCATCGAACAAGAAGAAAGAGACGAAACAATGCATCGGAAACACTGATGCAGAGCGGCGGAGCTGCGGCGTTGCCCGGGTCTTACAGCCGGGCAACACGGAATTCACGCGCCGCTCAGTACCGCAGGTAGTCGCGCTGGATCGTGATGTGGTCGGCGACGAACTTCGCGTCGTGCCACACACCCCAGATGAAGCTCGACCCGCGCCGCGCGAGCCACGGCAGGCCCAGGAAGTACACGCCGGGTTCGGTGGACACCCCGCGCCGGTGCCGCGGCTTGCCGTGTTCGTCGAACGCGTCGACCCGCAGCCAGCTGTAGTCGACCGCGAACCCGGTGGCCCAGACGATCGAGGTGATCCCGGCCGCGGCGAGGTCGAGTTCGCGGACGGGATCGGTGACGCACGCCGGGTCGGGTCCCAGCTCACGCGCCTCGGGTTCCTCCGGCAGTGCCAAGCCGTTGCGGGCGATGTAGGCGTCCGCTTCGTCGAGCAGCGACAGGTAGTTCGCGTCGCCCGCGGCGATGTTGGCGCCGAGGTCCGGTGCGAAGTGGAGGGTTCCGTCGCGATAGGACTCGGTGCGCCCGGTCAGGGTGATGCCCAGTGCGGCGAGGGCGCGGAAGTCGACGGTGTGCCCGCCGCGCGCGCCGCTGACGGCGATCGTGACGTGCTCGGCGCCGCGGGGCGGGGTTTCGGCGTCCCACTTGCCCAGAACTCCCAGCCACCAGCAGAAGTCGCGGCCCCGGTACCGGCGCGGCGGCCGGTCGTGCGGGCCGACGGACAGGTGCACGGCGCGCCCGGAACGGCGCAGTTCCTCGGCGATCTGCACCCCGGAGGACCCGGCGCCGACCACGAGCACGCCGCCCTCGGGCAGCTGGGCGGGGTTCTTGTAGGAGCTGGAGTGCAGCTGCAGTGGCCCGGCGTCGTCGGGCACGATCGGCGGGATCACCGGCCGCTGGAACGGGCCGGTCGCGGCGACGACGAACCGCGCGTCGAGCTCACCGTCCGAGGTCCGCACCCGGAAGCCGGGGCGTCCCCGGTGCCGCCGCACCGACGTCACCTCGACACCGGTCCGGACCGGCGCGGCGATCTTCTCCGCGTAGGCCTCGAAGTAGTCCGCGATCTGGTCCTTCGACGCGAAGTCACCCGGTGCGAGGTCGCCGAACTCCAGGCCGGGGAAGCGGTCGTGCCACGCGGGCCCGTTCGCGACCAGCGAGTCCCACCGCTGCGACCGCCAGCGCTCGGCGATCCGGTCCCGCTCCAGGACGAGGTGCGGCACCCCGGCGTCGCTCAGGTGCTCACTCATCGCCAGGCCGGCCTGGCCGCCGCCCACGACGAGGACGTCCACCTCTTGTCTCGACATCGTTCTCCGTTTCGGTCCGGTGTGGAGGGTCAGGCGCGCCGCGCCGCGCGGTCGATCCCGGTCCAGGCGAGCGCGACCGCGCCGTCGAGGAGCGCCCGCCGGGCGGTTTCGCCGACGCAGAACGCGGCGAACTCGCGCTGGTGGTTGGTCGCGGGCAGGGACCCGATCCCGATGTAGGGGTGGATCGCCGGCACGACCTGGGAGACGTTGCCCATGTCGGTCGAGGCGCGGTTCATCCGCGCCGCGGTGCCCGGCGGGGCGAACTCGCGCCCCAGCGCCACCGCGTTCGCGCGGTAGTCGGCCAGCGCCGCCTCGTCCGCGCGGAACTCCGCGTAGGGCTTGCTTTCCGGCTCGACGCTCAGCTCGCAGCCGGTCGCCAGCGCCCCGGCCTCGAACGCGCGCATCACGCGTGGTTCGAGTTCGGCCAGCTCGGCCAGCGTCTCCGCCCGCACGTACCAGCGGCCGGCCGCGTGTTCGGGTATCGCGTTCGGCGCGTCGCCCGCGTGCGTGACGACGCCGTGCACCCGCGCCGAGGACGGCAACTGCTGGCGCAGCAGCCCGATCGCGACCTGCGCGACCGTGAACGCGTCGGCGGCGTTGATCCCGGCCTCCGGGTAGGCCGCGGCGTGCGCGGACTTGCCGGTGTAGGAGATCTTCGAGTGGCTGACGGCGAACGGGCGCGCCTCGGCGACGTCGACCGGGGCGGGGTGGACCATCATCGCGAGGTCGGCGCCGGTGAAGGCGCCGCGGTCGAGCAGCTCGATCTTGCCGCCCCCGCCCTCCTCGGCGGGGGTGCCGTAGACCTCGACGGTGAGGCCGGCGTCGTCGGCGACCGCGGCCAGTCCGAGTGCGGCGCCGACACTGCTCGCGGCGATGAGGTTGTGGCCGCACGCGTGCCCGAGACCGGGCAGCGCGTCGTACTCCGCGCACAGCGCGATCCGCGTGGGGCCGCTGCCGAAGCGCGCGTGGAAGGCCGTGTCCAGGCCGAGGTAGCGCGGGGTCACCGCGAACCCGGCGCGGTCGAGCAGGTCCGGCACGCTCGCCGCGGCCCGGTGCTCCTCCCACGCCGTTTCGGGGTCGGCGTGCAGGCGCTCGGACAGGCGGACCAGGTCGTCCGCGTGCCGGGTGACGGTGTCCCGCGCGGCGGTCTTCACAGATCCCCCGGAACGCCGTAGGAGGGCGCGGCGGCGGGGTCGAGGCCGCGGCGGACGTAGTCGTCGCGCTGAGGCAGCCACACCGCCAGCAGGTCGGCCAGGCGGTCGACGGGGTTGTCGTCCCAGTCCACGCGCAGGTCCGTGACCGGCCAGCCGACGTCGGCGACGACGACGAGTCCCGCCGAGCGCACCGGGCCCTCCTCGCCGCCCGCGGCGACTGCCGCGTGCAGCGCGGCGACGAGCCGCTGTTCCAGCTCGCCGGAGGTGGCGGCGAAGGCGTCGAGCATCGCCTGGGGGATGTGGGTACCGGCGAGCATGTTGCCCGCCGCGACGGCGCCGTCCGCCGTCGCGGTGGCGTGCGTGCCGAGCGTTTTCGCGCCGCTGTAAGCGAAACCGGGACCGGTGCGGCCGAGGACGGTCAGCTGGCGGTAGGCGATGTGCTCGGCGGAGCCGGTCACCTCGGACAGCGCGCGCTCGGCGTCGCCGTGCTCGGCCAGCCGGTCGAGCAGCTTCGCGCCCAGCCGCGGGTCGGTGACGTTCTGCGAGGACGCGGCGCCGACGCCGGGGCGCAGGTGCGCGACGCGGGCCGCGACCGCGGGGCTCGACGAGCTGGTGACGATGCCGAAGCGGCCGCCGTCGCGGGCGACGAGGGAGAAGGTCACCGCTCCTCCTCGGGGATGACCGCGATGGCGTCGATCTCGCACAGCCATTCCGGGCGGGCCAGCGCCGAGACGACGACGCCGGTCGAGATCGGGTGCACGCCCTTCGTCCACTTCCCGACGACGCGGTAGACCGCCTCGCGGTAGCGCGGGTCGATCAGGTAGATCGTGAGCTTGACCAGGTGTTCCATCCGGCTCCCGGCTTCCTCCAGGAGCAGGGCGATGTTGGCCATCGCCCGCTCGGCCTGCGCGGCCGCGTCCCCGATGCCGACGGACTCACTGGTGTCGAGGTCCTGGCCGATCTGCCCGCGGACGTAGACCGTGCCGTTGGCGACGACCGCCTGGCACAGGTCGTTGTCGAGGTTCTGTTCCGGGTAGGTGTCGCGTGTGTTGAACGGCCGGATGCGCTGGTGGACGGTCATCGGCCCAGCGTGCGGGTCTGGCCGAGGTTCTGTCCAACAGATGTTTCAGTGTTTCTGCATCTGTTTTGGTGATGCGTAGAGCGTGCGGCACAGCTTGACGAACTCCTGGGCGCGGCGGGTCAGGCGCACGCCGCGCATCCAGGCGACGACGATCTCCAGCGAGGCGACCTCGTCGGTCAGGGCGAGCGGCACCGCGCGTTCGCCTGCGTACGTCGACTCGACGGGCGGGCGCTGGTTGAGCAGCGCGAACCCGTGCCCGTGCGCGACGAGCGCCCGCACGGTCTCGTAACCGGTGGTGCGGTGGCGGATCTCCGGCTCGACACCGGCGCCGCGCAGCACCGACTGCAGGTACTCGCGGCTGTGCGGCAGGTCCAGCAGCACCATCGGCTCACCGTCGAGGTCGGCGAGCGCGACCTTTTTGCGGGTGGCGAGCCGGTGCCCGGGAGAGACGAGCACGTAGGGCGGCGCGGTGTCGACGACCACGCGGTCGATGTCGTCGTCGAGGTCGTAGCCGTAGAGCAGCGCCACCTCGCATTCGCCGCTGCGCAGGGCCGCCTTGAGCGCCGAGTGCTCGCCCTCCCGCAGCTGCACGCGGACCCGCGGGTGGCGGTCCTCGAACTCGGCCAGCAACCCGGGCAGCCGGAACGGCGCGAGCGTGGTGAAGCAGCCGACGGCCAGTGGCCCGACCAGCTCGGTCCCGGCCTGCCGGGCGGTCTCGACCAGCTCGGCGCCGTGGGCGAGGAAGTCCAGGACGCGCTGGTGGAACGCCTGCCCGGCGGTGGTGAGGCTGAGCCCGCGGGCGTGGTGGCGCAGCAGCAGCTGAACCCCGAGTTCGCGTTCCAGCTGCGCGATCGCGGTCGACACGGCCGACTGCGAAACGAGCAACTCCCGCGAGGCGGCCGTCATGCTCAGGTGCCGCGCGGCAGCCTCGAAGTACCGCAACTGGACGAGGGTGAAGGAGGGCTCGCTCACGGCGCCATCCTGCCCCCGGCCCGGGGCGGCTGCCAGGCGCGATCCAGCAGTGTGACCATGCCTTCACGCGACGGACTCCGGGCTGGGCGCACGGGGTACGGGCAGGACCGGCAGGTGCCGCTCCACGGCTCGGGCAGCCCCGCCCGACCGCCGGGGCGTCCGGGGCGGGTCTCGATCGCTCCTGCCGTCCGCGACGGGCTCGTGCGGGTCTCGCCCAGGAGACCGTGCCGGTGCGGGAGCTGTGCCGTGCCGCGTGGTTCGAGGAGAAAGCCCTGCCCTGTCGCTCTCCGCCGGGCACCGGTGATCGCGAACCGGGCATCCGCGGCAACCGGTTCGGCCACCCGGTTTCTTGTTACACCGGTGGGAAACAAGCCACCGCCGCTACCAACACGTACGACATCTCCGCGTCATGTGGCTGATCCTCGGCGCGCCTCATGCTGAGCGCATGATCACGCGCCGGGATTTGCTGAAGTCGATCGGAATCGCCGGTGGCGCGGGGGTGATGTTCGAGTCCATGCAAGCGTTGGGACTCACCGCGCCCGCGATCGCCGCCGCGGACTACCAGGCACCGGCCCGTGGTGGCGGGCGCACGAAGGTCGTCATCCTCGGTGCCGGGATCGCCGGCCTCGCCACCGCGTACGAACTCGGCAAGGCGGGGTACCAGTGCACAATCCTCGAAGCGAAGAACCGCGTCGGCGGGCGGAACTGGACAGTCCGCGGCGGCACGACCGAGACCGATCTCGACGGCTACAAGCAGACCGCGCGCTTCAGCGAAGGCC
>NZ_BAABIB010000167.1:0-38207 GCF_039542405.1 Amycolatopsis dongchuanensis | reverse complement strand
ACAACATGATCAACTACCGGACCGGCCAGCCGCCCACCGGGTTACGAGACATCCCTTAGAGTGAGGGGTGACCAAAGGAGGCCCAGCGTGATCCTGCTGCTGTCCACTTCGGACACCGACCTGCTCAGTGCCAGGGCGAGCACGGCCGAGTACCGGCTGGCGAACCCGGCCCGGCTCGACCTGTCCGAGCTGCCCGCGCTGCTCGACGGCGTGCCCATCGTCGTCGTCCGGATCCTGGGCTCGGCGCGGACGTGGCAGGAGGGGCTGGACACGGTGCGCGCGAGCGGGGCGCACGTCGTGGTGCTCGGCGGGGAGCAGACGCCGGACGCGGAGCTGATGGAGCTGTCGACCGTCCCGGCGGGCATCGCCACCGAGGCGCACGCGTACCTCGCGCAGGGCGGTCCGGAGAACCTGACCCAGCTGCACCGGTTCCTGTCCGACACGCTGCTGCTCACCGGTGACGGCTTCGAGCCGCCCGCCCCGCAGCCGATGTGGGGTGTGCTCGACCGCGAGCGCCGCCGCACCGAGGGCCCGGTCGTCGCGATCCTGTACTACCGCGCGCACCACCTGTCCGGGAACACCGCGTTCGTCGAGGCGCTGTCCCGCGCCGTGGAGGACGCGGGCGGCCAGGCGCTGCCGATCCACTGCGCGTCGCTGCGCTCGCGTGAGCCGGAGCTGATGGCGGAGCTGGCGAAGGCCGACGCGCTGCTGGTCACCGTCCTGGCGGCGGGTGGCACGCGGCCGTCCGAGGCCGGTGCCGGTGGCGACGACGAGGCGTGGGACGTCTCCGAGCTGGCCGCGCTCGACGTGCCGATGCTCCAGGCGCTGTGCCTCACCAGCGACCGCGAGACGTGGGCCGCCAACGACGAGGGACTGTCCCCTTTGGACGCCGGGAACCAGATGGCGGTCCCGGAGTTCGACGGCCGGCTCATCGCGGTTCCGTTCTCCTTCAAGGAACTCGACTCCGACGGGCTGCCGCACTACGTGCCGGACGCCGAGCGCGCCGCCCGCGTAGCCCGCATCGCGCTGGCCCACGCGCGCCTGCGGCACACCCCGCCGACCGAACGGCGCATCGCGCTGATGCTGTCCGCGTACCCGACGAAGCACTCGCGGGTGGGCAACGCCGTCGGCCTCGACACCCCCGCGTCCGCGGTGAAGTTGTTGCGCCGCATGGTCGAACAGGGTTACGACCTCGGTCCGGAGCCGTTCCCCGGCGTCGAGTCCGGTGACGGTGACGAGCTGATCCACGCGCTGATCGCCGCGGGCGGGCAGGACCCGGAGTGGCTCACGGAGGAGCAGCTGGCGGGCAACCCGATCCGCGTGCCCGCCGCGCGCTACCGCGAGTGGTTCGCGCAGCTGCCCGAGGAGCTGCGCGCCGCGATGGAGCAGCACTGGGGTCCGCCGCCCGGTTCGTTGTACGTCGACAACGGCGACATCGTGCTGGCCTCGCTGCAGGCTGGCAACGTGGTGCTGATGATCCAGCCGCCACGCGGGTTCGGCGAGAACCCCGTCGCCATCTACCACAACCCCGACCTCCCGCCGAGCCACCACTACCTCGCCGCGTACCGCTGGCTGGAGGAGGAGTTCGGCGCGCACGCGGTGGTGCACCTGGGCAAGCACGGTTCGCTGGAGTGGCTGCCAGGCAAGACGGCGGGCCTGTCGGCGTCCTGCGCTCCGGATGCCGTGCTGGGCAACCTGCCGCTGATCTACCCGTTCCTCATCAACGATCCCGGCGAGGGTGCGCAGGCCAAGCGCCGGGCGCACGCCACGATCGTCGACCACCTCATCCCGCCCATGGCGCGCGCCGAGAGCTACGGCGACCTCGCGCGCCTGGAGCAGCTGCTCGACGAGCACGCGAACATCGCCGCGATGGACCCGGCGAAGCTGCCCGCGATCCGCGCGCAGATCTGGACGCTGATCCAGGCCGCGAAGCTCGACCACGACCTCGGCGTGGCCGAACGTCCGCACGACGCGGAGTTCGACGACTTCCTGCTGCACATCGACGGCTGGCTGTGCGAGGTGAAGGACGCGCAGATCCGTGACGGCCTGCACGTCCTGGGTGAGGCGCCGACCGGTGAGGCGCGGGTGAACCTCGTGCTGGCGATGCTGCGGGCGCAGCAGATGTGGGGCGGGAAGGCCGGTGCCGTGCCGGGCCTGCGTTCCGCGCTGGGCCTCAAGGAGGACGCCCCACTGTCCGATGTGGACGCGGTCGAGGCGACGGCGCGCGCGCTCGTGGAGGAGCTGGAGGCCGCGAACTGGTCGGTGGACGCGATCACCGCCGAGGAGCCGGTCGCGTCGGTGCTGCGCTTCGCCGCGACGGAGATCGTGCCGCGCCTGGCGGGCACCACGGGTGAGATCGACGCGGTGCTGCACGCGCTCGACGGCGGCTACATCCCGGCCGGGCCGAGCGGTTCTCCCTTGCGCGGCTTGGTGAACGTGCTGCCGACGGGCCGGAACTTCTACACAGTCGACCCGAAGGCGATCCCGAGTCGATTGGCATGGGAGACGGGGCAGGCGCTGGCCGATTCACTGTTGCGGCGATACCGCGAGGACACCGGCGACTGGCCGCGGTCGGTGGGTCTCTCGGTGTGGGGCACGTCCGCAATGCGCACGTCGGGTGACGACGCGGCCGAGGTGCTGGCGTTGCTGGGCGTGCAGCCGGTGTGGGACGAGGCTTCGCGGCGGGTCACCGGCCTGGAGCCGATCCCGCTGGCCGAGCTGGGCCGCCCGCGCATCGACGTGACCGTGCGGATCAGCGGCTTCTTCCGCGACGCCTTCCCCCACGTGATCGACCTGATGGACGACGCGGTGCGACTCGTGGCCACGTTGGACGAACCCGTTGAGCAGAACTACGTCCGCGCCCACTACCTGTCCGATGTGGACGCTCATGGCGACGAACGCCGTGCCACCACGAGGATCTTCGGCTCCAAGCCGGGCGCGTACGGGGCGGGCCTGCTGCCGTTGATGGACTCCGGGAACTGGCGCGACGACGCCGACCTGGCCGAGGTGTACGCGACGTGGGGCGGGTACGCGTACGGCCGCGAGCTGGACGGCAAACCCGCGCGGGAGGACATGGAAAACTCGTACCGGCGGATCGTGGTGGCGGCGAAGAACACCGACACGCGTGAGCACGACATCGCCGACTCGGACGACTACTTCCAGTACCACGGCGGGATGATCGCGTTCACCCGTGCGCTCACCGGGCAGGCGCCGGCGTCGTACATCGGTGACTCGACCTCGCCGGACGCGGTGCGCACGCGCTCACTGCACGAGGAGACGGCCCGCGTGTTCCGCGCGAGGGTGGTCAACCCGCGCTGGCTCGCCGCGATGCGCAAGCACGGCTACAAGGGCGCGTTCGAACTCGCGGCGACGGTGGACTACCTTTTCGGATTCGACGCCACGGCGGGCGTGGTGCAGGACTGGATGTACGAGAAGCTGTCCGAGTCGTACGTGCTGGACCAGCAGAACCAGGAGTTCCTGGCGAAGTCCAACCCGTGGGCGCTGCGGGGCATCATCGAGCGCCTCACGGAGGCCGCGGACCGCGGCCTGTGGGCCGAGCCGGACCCGGCTCTGCTGGACCAGCTGCGCGAGGTCTACCTCCGCACGGAGGGCGACCTGGAGGGCGAGTAGGTCAGGAGGCGCCCAACGCGCGGTACACCGCCTCCACGTACTCCCGGCTCCGCCGCGACCCGAGGATGCCCGGCGCCATCCTGTTCATCACGTACGCGATGGTCACCCGCCGGTCCAGGTCGAGGATCGCCATCGAACCGCCCCAGCCGCCCCAGTATGCGACGCGGCCGGGTGGCACCTCGGGCAGCGTCCTCGGGTCGCTGAGCGCGAAACCCATGCCCCACCGGAGGTGCAGGCCGTTGACGAGGTCGATCCCGTTGGACTGCTCCTCGAAGATGCGGTCGACGGTCGCCGGGGTGAGCAGGTGCGGGATCGCCGACAGGATCCGCGCGACCGAGCGCGCGTTGCCGTGCCCGTTGGCCGCACCGATCTCCGCCGTCCGCCACTCCGTGCTGTTCGCCTCCTCGGCGGCCACGGCGGGTCCCGCGAATGTGCGTGCGGCCGGACTTTCCGGGTCGAGACCGTCCAATGCGGACGGTGGTGGTGGCACGATCTCCGCGACGCGCGGCCAGTCCTCGCGGCGGACGCCGAGCTGGAAGTCCGCGCCGAGCGGCCCGGCGACCTCCTCGGCGACGAACTGCCCGAGCGTCTTCCCGGTGACCCGCCGGACGAGTTCGCCGAGCAGGTGCCCCTGGCTGAACAGGTGGTAACCCGACGCGCTGCCGGGCTCCCACCACGGTGCCTGTGCCGCCATCCTGGCGGCGGCCTTCTCCGCGTCGTACAGGTCGGTCAGCGTCGCGGGCTGGTCCAGTCCGGACACGCCGGAAGTGTGCCCGAGGATGGCACGGACGGGGATGTCCTGCTTGCCGTTGGCCGCGAACTCCGGCCAGTACGCCGCCACGGGGGCGTCGAGATCCAGCAGCCCCCGGTCGGCGAGGACGAGCACCGACACGGCGGTGACGAGCTTCGTGATGGACCAGACGTTGACGATCGTGTCGGCTTCCCACGGTCGCGTCCTCGCCGGGTCCTGGTATCCGCCCCAGAGGTCCACGACGGGCTCGCCGCCGACGTCCACGAAGATCGAGGCGCCCAGTTCCTCGCCGGTGCCGAGATTGCGTTCGAGCGCGGCCCGCACCTCGGTGAAGTCATGTGTCATGACCCCAGCTTCGGGGCCTCACACCGGTGTGAAGGTCAAGCACCGATTTCGTCGAGGTACCTCAGCACCGCGTCGCGCCGCTCGGTCAGCTCTCCGATGCGCGCCCCGAGCGTCTCGGCACGACGCCGCAGCGCGGCCACCAGCTCCGGGCAAACCGGCCCACCGAGGTGGGGCATGGCTTTGCGGATGAGCCGCGTGGGCAGCCCGGCGTCCACCAGCTCGCGGATCTGCCGGATGCGCGCGAGGCCCTCCTCGCAGTAGACGCGGTAGCCGTTCGCGTCGCGCCCGGGGACGATCAGTTCCTGCTCCTCGTAGTAGCGCAGCAGGCGTCGCGGCACCCCGGTGCGGGCCGTCACCTCACCGATCCGCACGGGGTCAACCCCGCATCCACAGGCAGAACGGGTGCCCCGCCGGGTCGAAGCACACGCGCACGTCGTCCTGCGGCTGGAACTCCGCCACGGTCGCCCCGGCGCCGGTGGCCAGCGCGACGGCGGCGGGCAGGTCGTCGACCTCGATGTCGAGGTGCAGCTGCATCTGCTGGTCCTCGCGGCCGGCGGGCCACACCGGCGGCGTGTGCTCGGTTTCGAGCTGGAAGGACAGGCCGGCGCTGCCGTCCTCGGGCCGCAGGGTGACCCACTCGGGCTCGTCCGTGCGGATCGGCCAGCCGAGCAGCTCCTGGTAGAAGACCGCCAGCCCGTGCGGATCCGGCGTGCCCAGGACGGTGGAGGTCAGCTTGAGTCGCGTCACGTGATCGAGGGTAGGACGAATTAGGCTCGGACACCGGGCGAACACGGAGGGGACGCGAGTGGACAACTACGACATCAAGAAGGCCGGTCAGGACTTCGTCGTCGGCCCGCTGGAGGGGCTCTGGCGGGCCGACGACCCGTCCGTCTTCCTCACGCGCCGGAAGGACGCGCGAGACTCAGGACGATCCTGAGGCAGCACGACCACACACGAAGGGGACGCGAGTTGATCGACCTGAACAGTGACCTCGGCGAGGGCTTCGGCATCTGGCCCCTCACCCACGACGACGCGCTGCTGGACATCGTGACCAGCGCGAACGTCGCGTGCGGCTTCCACGCGGGCGACCCCAGCGTGCTGCGCCGGGTCACGACGCGGGCCGCCGAGCGGGGCATCGCGGTCGGGGCGCAGGTGGCTTACCGCGACCTCGCCGGGTTCGGCCGCCGGTTCATCGACGTCGACCCCGCCGAGCTGGTCAACGACGTGATCTACCAGATCGCCGCGCTCGACGGGTTCGCCCGCGTCGCGGGGACGCGTGTGAGCTACGTGAAGCCGCACGGTGCGCTGTACAACGCGATCGTCCACCACGCCGAGCAGGCCGCGGCCGTCGTGGAGGCGGTGCGCAGTTACGACGCGTCCTTGCCCGTGCTGGGCCTGCCGGGCTCGGAATGGCTTCGCCAGGCCGAAAACGCGGGGCTGCGCACCGTCCGGGAGGCCTTCGCCGACCGCGCGTACACCCCCGAAGGGACGCTCGTTTCACGCCGTCGGCCCGGCGCGGTCGTGCACGACGCGGAGGAGGTCGTGCGGCGCGTCGTGCGGATGGCCACCGAGGGCACGGTGACCGCGATCGACGGCAGCGTCGTCGAGGTCGAGCCGGACTCGGTGTGCGTGCACGGCGACACGCCCGGTGCCGTCGAGATCGCGCGCGGCGTGCGGGACGCGCTCGTGCGGGAGGGCGTGGAGTTGCGCCCGTTCACCAGCACAACGGCAGGTGCGTGATCCCGTTGATGAAGTTCGACGTCAGGTGCCGCACCGGCCCGTCGAGCCGCGCCTCGGGCAACCGCAGGAACTCGCGGAAGAACAGCCGCAGCTGAAGCCTGCCGAAGTGCGCGCCGAGGCACAGGTGCGGCCCCTGCCCGAACGCGAGGTGGTCGTTGGGCTCGCGGGAGACGTCGAAGCGGTACGGATCGGGGAAAGCGCGCTCGTCGAAGTGCGCAGACGCGAAGTACACCACCACTTTGTCGCCCTCGCTGATGCGCTGCCCGCCCAGTTCCGCGTCGCGGGCGGCGGTGCGGCGGAACGTGAGCACGGGCGGGTGCCAGCGCAGCATCTCCTCGACGGCGCTGGGCAGCAGGGCGGGATCGGCGCGCAGCCGCCGGTACTCCTCCGGGTGCTCGACGAGCGCGAGCACGCCGCCGGGCAGTGCGCTGCGGACGGTGTCGTTGCCCGCGATCACCAGCAGGAAGAAGAACATCTGCAGCTCGGCGTCGTCGAGCGCGCGACCGTCCACTTCGGCCTGGACAAGCGCGGTCATCAGGTCGTCGGCGGGCCGGGCGCGCTTCTCCTCGGCGAGTTGCCGGGCGTAGGCGAACATGTCGGCGAGCATCGCCGGTGAGCGCGGGTTGATCGGCTTCCCCTGCTCGTCACGCACGATCTCGGCGTGTTCGGGGTCCTGGTAGCCGATGACGCGGTTCGTCCACTTGAGGAGCAGACCGCGGTCCTCGGCCGGCACGCCGAGCAGGTCGGAGAGGTTGAGCAGCGGGAAGTCGTCGGTGACGTCGACGGGCAGGTCACACCGGCCGTCGACGCCGGCGAGGAGTTTCCTGGCGCGCTCGGCGATCTGGTCGGCGAGGCGTTCCAGTCTGCGGCGCGTGAACACCGCGGAAACGATGCGCCGCAACCGGTTGTGCTCCGGCGGGTCCATGTTGAGGATCATGCGGCGGATGAACGCGAGGTCGTCCGGCTCGGGGTCGCGGATCTGTGTCGCGCCGAGCCAGGACGAGTAGATCTCGGGGGTGCGCAGGACGTGCCGGACGTCGGCGTAGCGGGTCACAGCCCAGAAACCGGGCCCCGCGGGCCAGCCCAGCACCTCGGGTTCGTCCTGCCAGCACACGGGTTCGGTTTCGCGGAGGCGGCGGAACTCCTCGTGGGGCAGGCCGCGTGCGAACACCCTCGGGTCGAAGACGTCCGCGCGCGTCATCAGTGCTGGTCCAGGAAGACTTCGATCGCGTTGGCGAGTGTCACCGGCACCTCGTCGGCCGCGTAGTGCCCGGCGTCGGGCAGCACCTCCAGCTCCAGCTTGGGGTACCACTGGGCGAACGTGGTGAGCATCGTCTGCTCGCCCAGCGCGGGGTCGTGCTCGCCGACGAACACCTTGATCGGCACCTCGGCGCCGATGATGCGCTCGGAGAAGTCGGTGTGCGCCCAGGCTTCCAGGTAGTCGGCGAAGGCTTCGCGGTCGGAGTTCTCCTCGGAGTGCAGGACCATCCCGTCGAGCCACGCGTCGGGGTGGCGGCCGCCGGTGGTGAAGTCGATGATCGTGCGGCGTTTCGCGGAGTCGCCCGGCGCGCCGGAGAACAGCTGCCACGTCTCGTCGTCGAAGGGCACGCCGCTCGCGGGCACGGGCGAAACGCCGACCAGCGCGCGGACGCGCTCGGGGGCGTCGGCGTAGACCCACTGCATGACGCTGCCGCCCATCGAGTGCCCGACGAGGGAGAACCGCTCGGCGCCGCGCTGGTCCGCGAGGGCGAGCACGTCGGCGGCGGCCTCGGCGATGGTGTGCTCGCCGGGCTCGTCCCGCCGCGAGCCGTAGCCGCGGTAGTCGGGGAAGACGTAGGTGAACCGCTCGGCGTCCAGGTGCGGGATCAGGTTGCCCCACGCCCCGCCGGACCCGAACCACCCGTGCAGGACGAACACGATGTGCCCGCCGGTACCGACAACGTTGCTGGTCACGCGCGCCTCCTCCTCGAGCCAAGTCCGAGCTTGGCACAACACCCGCCGATCCGCACCGGTTCTGGCAGGCTCCCGGGGATGGCGGACCACTTGCTGTACGTGGCGCGGCACGGCGAAGCGATCGACGAAGGCGAGCTGAGCGAGACCGGACGGCGGCAGGCGGCGCTGCTCGGGCGGCGGCTGCGGGAGGTGCCGCTCGCGGCGGTTTCCCACAGCCCGCTGCCGCGCGCGGTACGGACGGCGCGGCTGCTGGCGGCGGAGCTGCCGGGCGTGCCGGTCGTGGAGGCCGGGGAACTCGGCGACTACCCGCCGCCCGTCCCGGACGAGCTGCCGCCGGTGTACGCGGAGTTCGTCCGGCAGTTCTCCCCCGCGGAGCTCGCGTCCGGCGCGCGCCTGGCGGCCGCCGCGATCGCGCGGTTCGCCGTGCCGACGGCCGAGGAGCGGCACGAGCTGGTCGTCACGCACAACTTCCTCGCGGCGTGGTTCGTCTGCCACGCGCTCGACGCCCCTCCGGGCCGTTGGCTGGGCCTGAACCAGGACAACTGCGCCCTCACGG
The DNA here is from genome assembly GCF_039542405.1 of Amycolatopsis dongchuanensis. Lineage (NCBI taxonomy): Bacteria > Bacillati > Actinomycetota > Actinomycetes > Pseudonocardiales > Pseudonocardiaceae > Amycolatopsis > Amycolatopsis dongchuanensis. Next base: position 29,232 of record NZ_BAABIB010000167.1, on the reverse strand, counting down.
TCATCCGCTACCGCCCGGACCGGCCGCCGTCGCTGCTCGTGTTCAACGACAGCGGCCACCTCCGGAGGTGAAAAGGCGGGCCGGTGACGCACCCAAACCCAAGCCACCGGCCCGCCCGGCTAAACGCCCGGCACCCGCCGATGGTGCCGGAACGGCCACTGGTGCACGGGCCGCGCGAGCAGCTCCGCCGGCGGGTCCGGCAGCCGCTCCACGCCGCGGGCGATGACGACGATCCGGTCCTCCCCGCCGAGGTAGATGTCGGCTTCCCGCCGCACCGTCGCCTCGACCCAGCGCAGCAGCTCCTCCCGCCGGCCGGGCACCGCGCGGACCTCCCACATCAGCGTGTCGCTCACCGGGCGGCTCGCAGCGGCGGGATCGCCGGGACCTCGGGCGCGTTGTCGAGATCGGCCCGCGTCATGCGGAACTCCGCCGGGTACAGCTCACGCCGCGTGCGGCGCGCGGGTTCCGTGGTGCGCCACGTGTACAGGCACAGCCGACACTGGTGCACCTCCCACACACCGGGCACCGGCGAATCCGCCAGCTTCTCCAGGGCCTCGTGACCACAACGGGGACACATCAGCGAAATTCTCCTTACCGGTTGGCGAGCATGCCCTGCAGCTTGGCCAGCCACGCGCCCGCCTCGGGCAGGTCACGCACCGGCTGGCTGTAGTGGCCGCGGTTGTCGGGGGCGACCGGGGTGGTCGCGTCGATGATCAGCTTGTTCGTGATGCCCGCCGGCTGCGAGCCGGGATCCAGCTCGACCACGGGCAGGTTGGGGATGTTGACGATGTCGCCCGCCGCGTTGACCTTTGTGGACAGTGCCCACATGACCTGCGGCAGGTTGAACGGGTCCACGTCCTCGTCCACCATGATCACCATCTTGAGGTAACCGAGTCCGTGCGGCGTCGTCATCGCCCGCATCCCGACGGCCTTCGCGAACCCGCCGTAGCGCTTCTTCGTCGAGACGATCGCGAGCAGCCCGTGCGTGTACATCGCGTTGACCGCCTGCACCTCGGGGAACTCGCGCTTGAGCTGCTGGTACACCGGCACGCACGTGCTCGCGCCGATGAGGTAGTCGACCTCCGTCCACGGCATGCCGAGGTACAGCGACTCGAAGATGGGATTGCCGCGGAAGGAAATCCGGTCGATCCGCACCACGGTCATGCTGCGGCCACCCGAGTAGTGCCCGGTGAACTCGCCGAACGGGCCCTCGATCTCGCGCTTGCGCCCCTCGATCACGCCCTCCAGCACGACCTCCGCGCCCCACGGCACGTCGAGCCCCGTCAACGGCGCGGTCGCGATCGGCGCGGGCGCGCCCCGCAGCGCGCCGGCCATCTCGTACTCGCTCTGGTCGTAGGCCATCGGGGTGCTCGCGACGATCGTCATCACCGGGTCGTTGCCCAGCGCGATCGCGACCGGCAGGTCCTCACCCACCTCCTCGGCCTTCGCCAGGTGCAGCGCGATGTCGTGCATCGGCACCGGCTGCAGGCCCAGCTTCGCGCGGCCCTTGACCTCCATCCGGTACACGCCGACGTTCTGCTTGCCGAAGTGCTCGGGGTCCTCGGGATCACGCGAGATCACCGCGGCCTTGTCGAGGTAGAAACCACCGTCCCCGTCGTTGAGCCGGAACAGCGGCAGCACCTCGAACAGGTCGACGTCGTCGCCTTCCAGGGTGTTCTCCGCCCACGGCGGGTTTTCCCGCCGCTCCGGCGGGACCGGGAACGTCTCCCAGCGGCGGATGAACTCCGCCACCTGGTCCTTCACCGGCATGTCGGCGGGCAGGCCGAGCGCGAGCGCGTGGTTGGCCCAGGAACCGTGCACGTTCAACGCGATCCGCGCGTCGGTGAAGCCGGTGACGTTGTCGAAGTACAGCGCGGGCGCGCGGTCGCCGAGGCGGGCGGCGGCGTTCGCGGCGGCACCGAGATCGGGCTCGGCGTCCACCTGCTCGGTGACGCGCAGCAGCTGCCCTTCGCTGTCGAGGGTGTCCAAAAAGGACCGGAAATCGTCGAAGGCCATGGTTCTCCTATCGGTGCAGGCCGGCCCAGCGACGGGCCCGTGGTGCGGGCAGGTCGAACTGGTCCAGCACGCGGGCGACGATGTGGTCGAGCACGTCGTCCACGGACTCGGGGTGGTTGTAGAAGGCGGGCATCGGCGGCACGATCGCGACGCCCATCCGCGCGAGCGCGAGCATGTTGTCCAGGTGGATCTCGCTGAGCGGGGTTTCCCGCGGCACCAGCACGAGCTTGCGGCGTTCCTTGAGCACGACGTCCGCGGCCCGCCCGACGAGCCCGTCGGCGTACCCGGCCCTGATCCCGGCCAGCGACTTCATGCTGCACGGGATCACGACCATCCCGTCGGTGCGGAACGAACCCGACGAGATGCCGGCCGCCTGGTCACCGGAGCCGTGCACGACGTCGGCGAGCTTGGCGACCTCCCTCGCGCGGTAAGGGGTTTCGAGCTCGATGGTGGTGCGCGCCCAGCGGCTGAGCACCAGGTGCGTCTCGACGTCGGCCAGCTCGTGCAGCGCTTCGAGCAGGCGCACGCCCAGCGGCGCCCCGGTCGCTCCCGTCATCCCCACGATCAACCGCACGGCACCCTCCTCGCGATGGTTCGTATGCGAACCTTTCGTGTTCACACTACCATCGGTGCATGTCCCGGGTCGACGAAGCGGTGTTCCACCTCATGCGGCGCGTGCTCCAGGAGCACGGCGCGCGCTGGCAGGCGAGGCTGCCGAACCTGACGAAACCCCAGTACGCGGTGCTGGTCGTGATCGACGAGGGCGAGGAGGTCGACCAGGCCACGGTGGGCCAGCAGGCGGCCATCGACAAGGCGACGCTGGCCGGGCTGATGTTGCGGATGGAGCAACGCGGGCTGATCACGCGCACGGTCGGCACGGACCGCCGCCGCCGGATCCTGCGCCTGACCGACGCCGGCCGCGAGGCCCTCCACGCGGCGAAACAGGTCGCGGACGCGGTGAACGGCTCGATGCTCAGCCGCCTCGACGCCGAAGAGCACGAGCGGCTGCGCGCACTGCTGGCGAAGCTGGCGGACTAGTACTTTCCGCCTATCCCGGAGTCCCCGAAGATCGGATGTGCTCACCGGGCGCCGTCGGCGATCGTGGAACCACGAGAGACCGACGTCCCCGAGGAGGACTCATGTACTCGGACGCCATGAGCCGAGGTGAGGAGAAGTTCTGGGGCTGGGCCGTGGGCAGTGTGTCGATGGTCCTCCTGCTGGCCTTCGTCCTGCTGTTCCTGGCCGCGCTGGTCAGCATCCTGCGCTCCCGCCTGACCGGCGGCATGAAGCTGGTGTGGGTGGTGTTCGCCTTCTGCGCGCCGTTCCTCGGCAGCCTGCTGTGGTTCGTGTTCGGCCGGCGCGACGCCTCCATGCCGGAGCGGCGATGATCGTCGCGGAAGGACTGACCAAGCGCTACCCCGGCGGCACCGGTGTCGAGGACCTGTCCTTCACCGTGCGGCCCGGCGTGGTGACCGGTTTCCTCGGCCCGAACGGCGCCGGCAAGTCGACGACGATCCGCCTCATGCTGGGCCTCACCAGGGGCTCCGGCCGCACCACGTTCGGCGGCCGGACCTACGCGGAGGTGTCCGGTCCACTTCGGACGGTCGGTGTGCTCACCGACACCGCTCCCGCGCACCCGGCCAGGACGGCCGCCGCGCACCTGCGGATGGTCGCCGCGGGTGGCGGGCTGCCGGCCCGGCGCGTGCGCGAGGTCCTCGCGACCGTCGGGCTCGAATCCGTGGCCCGGCGGCCCGCGGGCCGGTTCAGCCTCGGCATGAGGCAGCGGCTCGGGCTGGCCACCGCGCTGCTCGGCGACCCGGAGTACCTGCTGCTCGACGAACCGGCCACCGGACTGGACCCCGAGGGCATGCGGTGGCTGCGCGATCTGCTGCGCGGGCTGGCCGGGGAGGGCCGCACGATCCTGGTGTCGTCGCACCTGCTGGCCGAGATGACGTCGCTCGCCGAGGACCTGGTCGTCATCGGCGCCGGCAGGCTCGTTTCGGCGGGACCGCTGGAGGAGTTCGTGCGACGGCACGCCCGCGCCGAAGTGGTCGTTCGCGTCGACGACCCCGGCGTGCTGATGGTGGCGCTGGCCCGCGACGGCCTGCACGTGCGGAAGGAAGCGGCGGCCGAACTGGTCGTCGGCACCGCCGACACCGAGCGGGTTTCCGCGGTCGCCGCCCGCGCGGGGGTCGGCGTGCGGGAACTGTTCGTGCGCCACAGCGGTCTCGAAGACGCCTTCCTCGCCGCGACCGCGGCCACCGTCCGGCACCGGGGTGAGCTGACGTGAAGCACGCACTGGCCTACGAGTGGGTGCGGGCGCGCTCGCTGCGGTCGACGTGGCTCCTCCTGGCGGCGGCGGGCGCGCTGCACTTCGCCTCCGGCCTGTACTGGGGCCTCAAACGCGACCTCGGCGAACTGGACGCGTTCACCTCGGCGTTCGGCGTCGTCGACCGGCTGGGCGCGCTGCTGGTCGCGGCGCTCGGCGTCGCCGCGTTCGGGCTCGACCACGAGCACGGCACCCTCACCACCACTCGGCTCGTCCTCCGCTCGCCGGTCCGCATCGTCACCGCGCGGGCACTGGTCACCGCCGGGCTCGGGCTGTTCGGCGGGATCCTGATGGTGGTGCTGACCGCCGCCGGGGTGCTGACCGGCGGGGGCGCCCTGCCTGCCGACCCGGGGGCGGCAGGCAGGGCGGCGGGCGCGGTGCTCTGCCTGACCGTCCTTTCCGGACTCGCCGGGGTGGCGCTCGGCGGGCTGCTGCGGCACACCGGACTGGCGGTCGGCGCGTTCGCGGGATGGACCCTGGTCGCGGAAACGGCGCTGGCCGCGCTCGTCCGCGTGCCGGTGACCGCGCTGCCGTTCAGCGGCACGGCGTTGTTCGCGGCCACGGGGACGGGGGTGTTCGCCGGGCTCGTCGTGGTGGCGCTCGCGGCGGCGACGTGGACACTGGCACGCCGTGACGGTTGATCAGGCAGGGCCTAACCTGGCCCCGGTGAAGCGGTGGCTGGGCTGGTGGGACGGCCGGATCGTGCTGCTGGCGCTCGACGTCGCGGTGGCCGCGGCCGTGATCGCGGTGACGCTGGCGGGCGGCGACCCGCGTGACCCGCATCCGGCGCTCTACGTGCCCGCGGTGGTCGTCTCCGGGCTCGCCCTCCTGGCGCGGCGCCGGTGGCCGTTCCTGATGCTGCTGGTCGCGCTGGCGTGCCTGCCCGCCGGGGTGTCGCTGCTGCCGGGGATGGTGGCGCAGTACTCGGTCGCGGCCCGGTACGGCGTGCGCGTCCTGACCGGGGTTTCGGTGGTGACCGCCGCGGTCGCCGAGTACCTGCTGGTGGTGCTGCGGCAGCCGGTGAGCCTCCCCTTCGTCGCGCTCGCGCTCGGGTTGTACGTGCTCGGCCCGGCGCTGGCCGGCCTGTGGATGCACCAGCGCGCCGTGCTGCTGACCGTGTTGCGGGAACGCGCGGAGGAGGCCGAGCGCACCAGGACGCTGCTCGCCGACCGGGCCGTCTTCGCCGAGCGGCGGCGGATCGCACGGGAGATGCACGACGTCGTCGCCCATCGCGTGACCGCCGTGGCGCTGCAGGCGGGCGGGCTTTCGCTGCAGGCGCCGGACGAACAAACCGCACAGGCGGCCGAAGCGATCAGGGCCACCAGCGTCGCCGCGCTCGACGAACTGCGCGGGATCCTGCGGGTGCTGCGCGACGACGCCCCCTCCTCGGACGCCGGCTCGGGTGTCCTCGCGTCGCTGGAGCACCTCGTCGACGAGGTTGTCGCGACCGGGGCGCGGGTCGAGCTGACCCTGCCGGACCCGCTGCCCGCGGTGCCCGGCCAGGTCGGCAGGGCTGTCTACCGGGTCGTGCAGGAAGCGCTCACCAACGCGGGGAAACACGCCCCGCACGCCGCCGTCGGCGTCCGGCTGGATGTCTCCGGGGAACAGCTCGTGGTGGAGGTGACCAACCGGCTGACCCCGCACGGCAGCACCGTCCCCGGCTCCGGCTACGGTCTCGTCGGGATGCGCGAACGAGTCGAACTGGCCGGCGGTGACCTGCGGACCGGGCCGACCGGTGACGGCCGGTTCCAGGTACTGGCGCGGTTCCCGGTCGGGGTGGTGGAGCGGTGACGGTCAAGGTGGTGCTGCTGGAGGACGAGGAGCTCGTCCGCAGCGGTATCCGGATGATCCTGGAGTCGGCCGGGGACATCGCGGTGGTCGCGGAGGACACCGACGGCACGCGGGCGGTCGAGCTGACCGACCGCCACCGGCCGCACGTGGTGCTCACCGACGTCCAGATGCCCCGTGTGAGCGGGCTCGAGGTGGTCAAGCGGCTCGCCGGCCACCCCGCGGCCCCGGCGGTGGTGGTGCTGACGACGTTCGACGTCGACGAGTACGTCTACACCGCACTCCGCCACGGCGCGGCCGGGTTCCTCCTCAAGGACACCCCGCCGCGGGAGCTGGTGACGGCGGTGCGGGTCGCGGCCCGCGGCGAGGCGATGCTGTCGCCGAAGATCACGAAGCGGCTGCTGACGGACTTCGCTTCCGCGGGCGGGAGCGCGCAGGCCAAGGCACGGCTGGCCGAGCTGACGCCGCGGGAGCACGACGTGGCCGTCCACATCGGACGCGGGCTGAGCAACGCGGAGATCGCACGGGCGCTCAACCTGAGCGAGTCGACCGTGAAAGTCCACATCGGACATATCATGGCCAAGCTCGAAGCGGCCAACCGGACGCAGGTGGCGATCCTGGTCCACGACGCCGGGTTGAGCTGACCTCGGGGCTCAGTCGAGGCAGAACTCGTTGCCCTCGACGTCCTGCATGACGATGCACGACTCCTCTTCGCCGTCGGCCTCCAGCAGCCGCACGCGGACCGCGCCGAGCGGGAGCAGGCGCGCGCACTCCGCTTCGAGTGCGGCGAGGCGTTCCTCGCCCACGAGCCCGGTGCCGACGCGGACGCAGAGGTGCACCCGGTTCTTGACGACCTTGCCCTCGGGCACGCGCTGGAAGTACAGCCGCGGCCCTTCGCCGGAGGGATCGACGCAGACGGCCGACTGCCCCGGATCGTCGAGCGGCGGCACGGTGTACCCGAGCACCTCACCCCAGAACCGGGCTACGCGCCCGGGATCCGCGCAGTCGAACGTGACCTGGAACTTCCTGACCGATACCACCGCGCCAGCCTAGGCGGGCCGCTCGTCGAGCGAAGCCGGGGTCGCGCAGTGCTCGTCGCCGCGATCACCGCCGAATACGGCGCCGCGGAGCGAGCCACCGAACGATGGCCGAAGCGCTCGGTCTCGGTTTCGGTACGTGGTCCCCGCCGAGCCGTGGCTGCCACCCCGGCACCGGCGGGGGCGAAGCGCGGCTGCCGCACTGGGCCGCCAATGGCCGTCCCACCGAGGCGAACCTGGCCGTGCGGGCCGCAGTCGCCGGGGTGGCGGCCGAACTGGCTGCCACCCCGGCCCCGGTGGGGCCGGCCCGGGTGCCGCACCGCGCCCGGCCACCGCGCTGGTGCCCATCACGTCGGCGCCGACCCCGGCGCTGAACGTCAGGCCACCGCCGGCGTCCAGAGGGCGTCGATCTCGCGTTCCGCCGCCGCCAGGCTCTCCTCCGCCAGCGGGATCAGGTCCGCCATCGCCGGGTTGGCCTTCGCCAGCGTCAGCTCGGCCACGATGAACCGCGGTTCGAGACCCGTCAGCGACAGACCGTGGGGCAGCCACGGGGAAGCGTGGTCCCACCCCTCACGCGGGGTGCCCTCGCCGTAACCGCCGCCGCGTGCCGCGAGCACCAGGAACTCCCGCCCGCCCAGGAGCGGCTTCCCGGTCTCGGCGTCGAAGGACAGGCCCGGCGTGATCAGGTGGTCCACCCACGCCTTGATGCTGCTCGGCGCGCCGTAGTTGTACAGCGGCAGCCCCAGCAGCACCGTGTCGGCGCGCCTGACGTCGTTCACCGCCTCCTCGGTCACCGCGACCGCCGCGGCGTGCTCGTCGGCGTGTTCGTCGGCTGACAGGGACCGGGCGGCCAGGTTCACCGGACCGAAGTGCGGCAACGGGTCGGCGGCGAAGTCGCGGTACGTGACCGTGCCGTCCGGATGCGCCTTCCGCCAGGCGGCCGCCGCGCGCGCCGTCAGCCTGCGGCTCACGGACGCCTCGCCCTGGATGCTCGAGTCGATGTGCAGGAGATGAGGCATGCTGTTTGACCGTTCGTAGATAGTTTGTGTTGGACAAACCATTAGTAGCACATCTATTGCTGCACGAGCACGTAACATGTGGTCATGGCCTCTCTCCCGGTCGTGAACCAGCCGCCGCCCCGGGTCGGCGCGCTGCTCGACCACCTGTCGCGGCGCATGCGGCTGCGCGCGGAGGCCGTGCTCGCCCCGCTCGGCCTGCGACCGCGGCACCTGGTCGCGCTCACGGTGCTGCGGGACAGCGGCGGCAGCAGCCAGCAGGCATTGGCGAGGACGCTGGAGATGGACGGCACGAACGTCGTCGGGCTGCTCAACGATCTGGAGGCGGAAGCCCTCGTCGAACGGCGGCGTTCCCCGCAGGACCGCCGCAAGCACATCGTCGAGCTGACCGGCGCGGGAGCGGAGCGCCTGGCGAAGGCGGAGTTCGCACTCGCCGCCGTGGAGGACGAGGTGCTCGCCGACCTGGACGCCCCCCAGCGCGAGGCGCTCTACACCCTGCTACGCCAGGCAACCAGGGACTGCGTCGAAGACCCGTGCACGGAACACCGCAGCTCCTGCTGAGCGGCTACGTCCACGCCTCGCCTTGCTCCTGCCACAGCACAGCGTGGTGCAAGGCCTCGACGAGGCGCTCGTCGTCCTCCTCCGAGGGGTCGTCCCCGAAGGGCACCCACCGTTCCCGCACCTGCCGCCCGTCCTCGTAGCCGGTGAGCAGGATCCCGGGATAGGCCAGGGACACCGGGCAGCCACCGGAGTCGACGGTGACCCGTTTCAGGTGCACCGCCACCCGCACCGCCCTTTCGACCATGCTCCGGCAGTCGCGGCGGGCGGGGTTTTGGTTACTGGCGGGTTTTCGGCAACCCTGTACGGACCGGGCCCGCCGCTGGAATGCACAATGCAGGCCGGACATCTCGACCAGGGAGTGGATCAGGAACGTGACGAGCGTCGTGCAGTCGATCGAGCAGAGGATCGCCGGGGAACTCGGCGTGCGCGAGGGGCAGGTCAAGGCGGCCGTCGACCTCCTCGACGGTGGCTCGACGGTGCCGTTCATCGCCCGGTACCGCAAGGAAGCCACGGGCATGCTCGACGACGCCCAGCTGCGCACGCTGGAGGAGCGGCTGCGCTACCTGCGTGAGCTGGACGAGCGGCGCGAGGCGGTGCTCGACTCGATCCGCACCCAGGGCAAGCTGACCGAGGAGCTGGAGGAGCGGATCCGGCTCGCGGACACGAAGGCGCGCCTGGAGGACATCTACCTGCCCTACAAGCCGAAGCGGCGCACCAAGGCGCAGATCGCGCGCGAGGCGGGCCTGGAGCCGCTGGCCGACGGGCTGCTGAACGACCCGACCACCGACCCGCAGGCCGCCGCCGCGGTGTTCGTCGACCCCGAGAAGGGGGTCGCGGACGCGCAGGCCGCGCTCGACGGTGCGAGGGCGATCCTGGTCGAGCGTTTCGGCGAGGACGCGGACCTGATCGGCGAGCTGCGCGAGAAGATGTGGGCGCAGGGCCGCCTCGCGTCGAAGGTGCGTCCCGGCAAGGAGACCGAGGGCGCGAAGTTCGCGGACTACTTCGACTTCTCCGAGCCCTTCACGAAGATGCCGTCGCACCGCGTGCTGGCGATGTTCCGCGGTGAAAAGGAAGAAGTCCTCGACCTCACGATCGAGCCCGAGGAGCCGTCGGACGAGCCCCGCGTGGGGCCGAGCGAGTACGAGCAGCGCATCGCGCAGCGGTTCGGCATCTCGAACGAGGGCCGTCCCGCCGACAAGTGGCTCCAGGACACGGTTCGCTGGGCGTGGCGCACGAAGATCCTGCTGCACCTCGGCATCGACCTCCGGCTGCGGCTGCGGCAGGCCGCGGAGGACGACGCGGTGAAGGTGTTCGCCGCGAACCTGCGTGACCTGCTGCTGGCCGCGCCCGCGGGCACCCGCGCGACGATGGGCCTCGACCCCGGCTTCCGCACCGGCGTGAAGGTCGCCGTCGTCGACGCGACCGGCAAGGTCGTCGCCACGGACACGATCTACCCGCACCAGCCCGCGAACCGCTGGGACGAGTCGATCGCGAAACTGGCGAAACTCGCCGCGCAGCACCAGGTCGAGCTGATCGCCATCGGCAACGGCACCGCCTCGCGCGAGACGGACAAGCTCGCGCTGGAGCTGATCAAGAAGCACCCGGAGCTGAAGCTCACGAAGGCCGTCGTGTCGGAGGCGGGCGCGTCCGTGTACTCCGCGTCGGCGTTCGCGTCCCAGGAGCTGCCCGGCATGGACGTATCGCTGCGCGGCGCCGTGTCGATCGCCCGGCGCCTGCAGGACCCGCTGGCCGAGCTGGTCAAGATCGACCCGAAGTCCATCGGCGTCGGGCAGTACCAGCACGACGTGTCCGAGGTGTCGCTGTCGCGTTCGCTGGACGCCGTGGTCGAGGACTGCGTGAACGCCGTGGGCGTGGACGTCAACACCGCGTCCGCGCCGCTGCTGACCCGCGTTTCGGGCATCACGTCCTCGCTCGCGGAGAACATCGTGAGCCACCGCGACCAGCACGGCCCGTTCCGGTCGCGCGAGGTCCTCAAGCAGGTGCCGCGGCTGGGCCCGAAGGCGTTCGAGCAGTGCGCCGGCTTCCTGCGGATCCGCGGCGGCGACGACCCGCTGGACTCCTCCAGCGTGCACCCGGAGTCCTACCCGGTGGTGCAGCGCATCCTCGCCGCGACGGGCAAGGAACTGCGTGAGCTGATGGGCAACGAGCGCGCGCTGAAGTCGGTGCGGCCCGAGCAGTTCGTCGACGAGAACGTCGGTCTGCCCACGGTCACCGACATCCTGACCGAGCTGGAGAAGCCGGGCCGCGACCCGCGTCCGGCGTTCAAGACCGCGACGTTCGCCGAGGGCGTGGAGAAGATCGCCGACCTCAAGCCGGGGATGCGGCTGGAGGGTGTCGTGACGAACGTGGCGGCGTTCGGCGCGTTCATCGACATCGGCGTGCACCAGGACGGGCTCGCGCACGTGTCGGCGCTGTCGAAGAACTTCGTCAAGGACCCGCGTGACGTGGTCAAGCCCGGCGACATCGTCAAGGTGAAGGTGCTGGACGTCGACATCCCCCGCAACCGGATCTCGCTGACGCTGCGCCTCGACGACGAGGTCGGCGGCGGCCCGAAGCCGGCCCGGCAGCAGCAGGGCGGCGGCCAGGGCCAGCGTGGTGGTCAGGGGCAGCGTGGTGGTCAGGGGCAGCGTGGCGGTCAGGGCCAGCGCAAGGGCGGTGGCCAGCAGCGGGGCCGCCAGGGCGGCGACGCCGCTCCCGGTGGTGCGCTCGCCGACGCGCTCCGTCGGGCGGGCTACGGCCGCTGACGCACCGGGGTCGCCGCCCTCACCCTGCGTCGCCATGGCCGACGACGTGACACGCCATCCGGCGGAACAATCCCCCGCCGGGTGGCGCAAGGGTGGGCGGCGGGCTCATCATCGACGTATGGGCTGGGCCGACTATCTGGCGGACCGTTCGGCCCGGCGCTGGCTCGACGAGGTCGCCGGGTGGCTGGAGCCTGGCTGGCGCGCGTTGTCCGCCGACCCGGCACTGTGGGGCGTCTTCGAGGAGCACCTGACGGCCGTCGCCGAGGTCGTCCGCTGCGAGACGGAGCTGGTCCCGAGGCAGGACCCGGCGAGCACGCTGGTCCTCATCGCCGGGCACGCCCACGACGTGTGGTCGGAGGCGGAGGCCGACGGCTGGGTGCCGCCGGAGCGGGAGCAGGGTTGGACCGCCGCCGAGTGGACCGGGTTCCGGGTCCTCGCGTGCTTCCGCCTCGCCGCCGCCGAACCCCACGGCCCGAAACTCAGCCCGACCGCGGCGGCGTTGGTGCGCCCGCGGACCCGCGGCATCGGAAAACGCGTCCGGTAACACTCGCCCGAACGGCCGCCTCCACTGCCCTTCCGGTCGGAAAAGGTTCACCGACCGGACATACGAATGGAGCTAGCGGCGTCCCCGCCGACGCCCATACGATCCGGTCCGGTGATTTCCTTCCGCATCCTGGGACCGCTCGAAGTCGCGGTCTCCGGCCACCCGGTCGCGTTGGGCGGCCCGAAGCCGCGGCTGCTGCTGGCGGCGTTGTTGGTGCAGCCCAACGTCGTCGTGTCGACGGATGCGCTCGTCGAAGTCCTCTGGCCCGGCTCGGCACCACGCTCGGCCGCCGCGAACGTCCGCACCTACGTCCACTCGCTCCGCCGCCGCCTGACCGAGGCGGATTCCTCGCTGGCAGAACGGATCCAGGGCCGGACGGGCGGGTACGTCGTCACCGTCGAGCCCGGTGAACTCGACTCCACCGTGTTCGAGCAGCGCCTGACCGATGCGGATGGACTATCCGATCCACACGCGGCGCTCGCCGCGCTGGGGGAAGCGCTGGCCGTCTGGCGCGGGCAGGTGCTGGAGGACCTGCCGCACAACCACACCTGGACCTCGGCCATCGCCCGCCTCACGGAGCTGCGGCTGGCGGCGCAGGAGCAGCGGATCCGGTTGCGCATCGGGCTGGAGGAGCACGCCGACGCCGTCGTCGAGCTGCGTGCACTGCTCGCGGACCACCCGCTGCGTGAGGAACTGTGGCAGCAGCTGATCCTCGCGCTCGACGCGTGCGGCCGCCGGACCGAGGCGCTCACCGCGTACACCCAGGCCGAGCGCGTGCTGCGGGAGGAGCTGGGCGCCGAACCCGGTGCCCCGCTGCGCCAGGTGCGCGCGCAGCTCACCACGGCCGCCGAACCCCAGCAGTTACCAGCGAATCCGGTGCCCATGTGCCAGCTTCCGCTCGACCTCCCCGATTTCACCGGCCGCGAGGACCTCGTCGCCGAACTCGTCCGCCTGCTCGAAGGCTCCCGCTCCGCCGACCGCCCCGCCGTGGTCGTGTTGTCCGGGGCCCCGGGCGTCGGCAAGTCCTCGCTCGCGGTCCGGGTCGCGCACGCGATGCGGGCCGAATTCCCCGACGGGCAACTGCACATCGACCTGCGTGGCACCGCGGAGTCGCCGCGCCGCCCCCTCGACGTGCTGCCGGAACTGTTGCGGGCACTGGGAGTTCCCGACTCCGCGATGCCCCGTCAGCTGGACGAGCGGTCGGCGTTGCTGCGGGCCAGGCTCGCCGGACGGCGGTTGTGCGTCGTGCTCGACGACGCCGGCAGCGCCGCGCAGGTGCGCCCGCTGCTGCCCGGCGCCGGGGCGTCCGCGGTGCTGGTCACCAGCCGCGTGCGGATGCCCGACCTCGAAGGCGCGCGCTCGCTCGACGTGGAAGTGCTGCCGGAGGACGAGGCCGCGAAACTGCTGGCGGCGATCGTCGGCGAGGCACGTGTGGCGGCGGAACCCGAAGGCGCGGCGGCGATCCTGCGGGCCTGCGGCTGCCTGCCGCTCGCGATCAGGGTCGCGGGCGCCCGGCTCAGCCACCGTCCTCATTGGACGCTCGCGCGACTGGCGGACCGGCTCTCCGACGAACACCGCAGGCTCGACGAGCTGCGCGTGGGCGATCTCGCCGTGCGGGCGAGCGTGACGTTGAGCTACGACCAGCTGCCCGGCAGCGCCGCGCGCGCCTTCCGGGGGCTGGGGTTGCTGGGCCCGGTGCAGTTTCCCGGCTGGGTCGTGGGCGCGGTGCTGGACCGGGCCGATGCCGAGGACGTACTGGACGTGCTCGTCGACGCCCACCTCGTCGAGATGGTGTCCGCCGACGTGGGCGGGCAGCCCCGCTACCGGCTCCACGACCTGTTGCGCGTCTACGCCGCCGAGCAGGCCGAGCTCGAACCGCTCGACGAGCGGCGCGCAAGGGTGCGGCGGGTGCTGGAGGGCTACCTGTCGCTGGCGGTGGAGGCGGCCGAGCGCATGCCGATCCACTTCTTCGGCGTGACGTCCGTGCCGACGGAGGCGGCGTTGTGGCGCCCCGGCGGTCTCCCGGCCGAGCCGAGCACCTGGTTCGAGGCGGAACTGCGCACGGCGGTGGCGATGGTGGAACTGGCGGCGGCCTGGGGTTTCGACGATCTCGCGTGGCGGCTCACCGCGGCGTTCACCCCGTACTTCGACCTGCGCGGGCACCACGACGACTGGCAGCGCACGCACGAGATCGCGCTCGCCGCCGCCCGCCGGTCACCGGACCGGCACGGGCAGGCGATCGTCTTGCGCAACCTCGGGCAGATCGACCTGTACCGGGACGCCTACGACGAAGCGCTCGACGCGTTCAAGCAGTCACTGCGGCTGTTCCGCGAGGTCGGTGACGACCGTGGCGCCGGGATTTCCCTGGCAGGGCTGGGCACGGTGCGTCGCGTGGCAGGCGAGAACGAACGCGCGCTCGACCACTGCCACGAAGCGCTGGAACTGTTCGCGCGGGCCGGGGACCGGCACGGGGAGGCCGTCGTGCGCATCGCGGTCGGCACGGTGTGGCTCGCGCAGAACTGTTACGCCACAGCGGGTCGGTGGTTCACCGACGCCTACGAGCTGTCCGCGGGGATCGGGGACCGGCACCGGGAAGCCCATGCGCTGCAACGGCTTGCGCTGCTGCACCAGAGCCGCGGCAACCTCGGCGAGGCGCGGCAGGAGCTGGACAGGGCGATCGCGATCTTCGACGAGCTGGGGGACGATCATTGCGTCGGATACGCGCACCAGAGCCTGGGCAGGCTGTACCTGGCCAGCGGCGATCTCGCGCACGCCCGGTTGTTGCTGGTGAACTCGCTGTCGGTGCACCAGCGCAACGGCGACCGCCGGTCGGAGGCGGAGGCGGCGGAGCTGCTCGGTGAGTTGCACGAGCGGCTGGGCCAGCGGGACAAGGCACGCGAGTACGTGGTGCGATCACTCGGCATCTGGCGGGAACTGCAGGTGGCCAAGCAGGAGGAGGCGCTCGCGGACCGGTTGCGTGCCCTGGGCGGGGACGACGGCCGGGTTTCGCTGTCCGGCGCCTGACCGGGCGCCGACCGCCAAGGTGAGCGGACAGCGGGCTGGCGCACACCGGCGCCTGGCTTCCGCCGCTCGCCCCGTTGACCACCCATCGCTCCCCTGTGCCTCACCGGCCATTGACCGAGAAGTTGATCAAGGCCATCCTGGTGCGCACCAGCGAGCCGGGAGGCGGAAGATGAGCAGCTTCGTCGTGGTCGGCGGCACCGGGCGGACCGGGCGCCGGGTGGCCCGCCTGCTCGATCGGGACGGGCACCGCGTCGTGGTGACGGGGCGGGTGGCGGCGGAGGGCGTGGTGCGGCTGGACCTCGCCGAGCCCGACCCGGCGGTGTTCGCGGGCGCCGACGGGATCGTGGTGTGCGTGGAGCCGCCCGCGGACCCCGGCGAGGCGGAAGCCGTTGTGCACCACGGCATCGCGGCCGTCGCGACGGTCGCCGCGCGGGAGGACGTGCCGGTGGTGCTGGTGTCGCAGATCTACGTGACCCGCGGCGCGAAGCACCCGGACATGGGCGCGCGGATCGAGGCGCGGGCCCGCGGGGAGCAGGCGTTGCGGGAGAGCGGGGCGCAGTACACGATCGTCCGCCCGAGCTGGCTGCACGACCGGCCGGCCGACGGCGTGCGCGTCGAGCAGGGCGACACCGGCGAAGGCCGCATCAGCCGCGACGCCGTGGCGGCAGCCGTCGTGGCGGCGCTGTTCGACCCGTCGGCGTCGGGCAAGACGTTCGAGCTGTACGATGACCCGGATTCCCCCGAGCCCGACTGGCCCACGCTCTTCGCGGCGCTGAAGCCGGACCCGGAGGCGCAGGGCTGACGGCTTCCCGGTCAGGTCGGCGGTTCGGGTGTACCGCCGGGCCACACGCAGGGCGAGGACACGATGAGGAAAAGCTCGCCCTTGAAGTTCGACTTCAAGGTCATCTGGAATCCGTCCGCGGTGTTCTCGCCCCACAGGAACTCGTTGGGCGGGTTGTCGTCGAGTATCCGGAAACCGTGATCCTGCCACCAGGTCCGAACGGCACCGAAGTACGACGGGACGTTCGCCGCCGGAAGACCCTGAATCTGGTAGGTCCGCGACGCCACGACCCGGTTCTTCGGCCCACGATCCGTCGGATCGGAGCAATCCCCGCGGTCTTCGTAAGCCGACAACTCGTACACCGCTTCGGCGGGCAGCGCTTCGCGAACCTGCGTCGAGTACTGCTCGACGCGGCGGTTCGCTTCGTCGATCGTGATCGTCGGCTGCATTCCCACGTCCTTACCTCCGCACGCACCCGTCATGAGCACTCCGGCGAACACAACGAGCCGGACGACCTTGGCTCTCCTCCCCAGGCGGCTCACCAGCACCACTGTTCCCCTAGTAGGTCGGCCGGCCGGCGATGATGCGGCCCAGGTTGTCGAGCGCCTTGTTGTTCGGATTCCAGTATTCGCTGTGGGCAGCTCCGGACAGACCACCCTCATACCAGGGACCTTCGGTGCCAGGATCCGATGTGAACACTTTTCCTCCGAAGCCGGGGTCGGCGGGGTCCGGTCCGTGGGGATCAAAGTGCTGACCGGACAAAGGTGGGGCGAGGTCCACGTTGGTCACCTTGATCATGTCGTGCGCAGCAACCGTCGAGTGTACGTGCTGTCCCACATCCGCCTGGTTGACTCCTTCGAGGTGCAGCTGGGAGACGTTGTCCGCGCCGACGCCCGGGCTGGCCACGAATGCGAGGTCGTCGGCGTTCAGGCCGCCGTCGCGAGCTGCATGGCCCACGAGAGTGGTCCCATAACTATGCCCGATCACCGTGTTGTGCGAGGGTGCTCCCACGTGGCTTTCCCGCAGCCCTTCCTGAAAGCTGTCCAATTTGCCTTTGCCGTCGTCGGCATAGCTTTCACGAGCAGCGTCGACCAGGGTGCCCGGTGCTTCGTAACCCTGCCACGTGATCACCGCTGTCGAGGACGATCCGGCCTCACGAGCAGCGTGGACCATCCGGTCGGAGCGATTGATATCCCCGCTGATCTTCGAGAGTTCGGAGCCGGTTCCCGGGACGTAGGTGGCGACATCGGCCGCGGTGTCCGGATTGCCGCAGGCGATGACGGCCTTGCCGTTCCCACTGGCATCCAGCATCAGCAAGTACGCCCGCGGCTCACCGGGCCGAGGGTGGTTGAGCCGGTCGTAAATGGCATCCACGCCGTTGAGCTTGCCGCTGATCTCATCCCATTGCTCTTTCAGTCGCTCGTAGGCGGCTCGGTCGGTCAGCACGATGTCGCCGCCCGCCGTGTGCCGCAGCGCGTCCATCCGGTGCCGGACGTCGTCACGTTGGTTCATCAGCTCGGCACGGGTCTGGTCCAGCCGGATCCGGTTGGCGGCGTCACGCGCCTCGGTGGGCAGGCCGTCGCGCGGTCCGATCAGTTCGGGGTGCTCCTTGGTCAGCACCTGACGTTGACCGGGACTGAGAGTGGCCCACCAAGCGGCGTTGTCCGCCGGGGACGCGTTCGGCGGAGGCGGGATGCTCAATGCACCCAGCGCCCAGCCGGAATTTCCCGCGGCGGCGAGATCGGTGCGGCCACTGCCCGGATCGATGACGTGGCTGGTCTGGATGCGGTCCAGCACCGCGCAGAAGTCGTCGTCCACATCCTCTGCCGAGCGCAGCACCTCCCTTATCCGGTCCCGCAACTCGGAGAGGACGCGGTGGTTGTCGGCGGCGGCGACCGATCCGTCCGGATCGTCGGCGGTGCACACAGGTGGCGGGCCGCCCGTGACGACACCGTCCTCGTCGATGCGGAACTCGCGCGCGGCCGCCAGGCTCTGGGCCTCGTGCACCCCGTTCAGCACCCCGGTGATCGCGTCCGACACGTCTCCGGCAGCGCGGCGCAACATGGCACCTTCAGCGGCGAGCTCCTCGGCGGAGTCGGCGAGGCGAGCGGCCTTCGCCGCCGCGGCGTTCGCCGCGGGACCGGACCAGCCTTCCGGCATCGCGGTCGCCCGCAGATCGTTCGCACAACCGATGAGCCGGTTGTAGCGGTCGTTGAGCACTCCGACCAGGTCCGCGAGTGGTTCCGGTCTCCACCGGAGGACCTCACCCCAGGTAACCACGTTATCAGCCTGCCGTCCTCGGCGTCTCCCACTGCCGGAGATCATGCTGAGCGCCATCTTCGTGAGCGCGATAGAACTCGTCGGCGCGGGACAGGTCCTCCGCATAGCCGCTGAACTCGGCAGCAATCAACTGCTCCCGTCCCGCCCAGCCCCGCTTGACCGAAGCGAGCTTCGCGACGGCGCGGGCACCGGGCATTCCGGCGTCCCCATCCGGAATGGCACCCGCGAAGTCCAGCGGAGCGATCACCTCGGCGACCCGCTGCGCGGCCTTCCCGGCGTCCGCGATCTTGCCGATGACGACCTCGTACCCAGCCACGTCTGCCCTCCCACCAGTCATGTGCTGTAAGTGCTCGCCTCGTGAGGCTATGGGAACAAGCTCGACCGGCTCAACCGATTCGGGCCTACTTGAGTACGACTACGCATTCAAGGTTCACACCACCGGAGACCGCACAAATCGCACGGCCATGTCAGAGGTGCTCCAAGCGGGGGATGCCCGCCCGTCCCACCGCGCTTCCCTACGAAAGCGCTTCCAGCACCGGCTTGCGCAGGTGCTGGTAGATGATCGACGTGCGGAAGCCGACGATCTCGCGGCGGCTGGTGAAGCGGTCGAGCAGGAACGCGTGCAGGTGGTCGATGTCCTGCGCCGTCACGTGCACCAGGAAGTCGTCGCTGCCCGCCATGGTGTACACCGACAGCACCTCGGGCAGCTCGGCGACCGACCGCTCGAAGGACTGCACCACCGTCCGGCTCAGCGGCCGCACCTGCACGGCCACCATCGCCTGCACCCCGCGGTTCAGCGCGGGCAGGTCGACCTCCGCGTGGTAACCGCGGATCACGCCCCGCTGCCGCAGCAGCCGCGTGCGCTCCAGGCACGTCGACGGCGCGATGCCCACCTTCCGCGCGATGTCGCGGTTGGACTGCCGCGCATCCTCCTGCAGCTCACGCACGATCGCCGAATCAACTTCGTCCATGACCGTCCTCCCTCGGCTCCTGCCGAACATCGTTCGGCGGTGGACCCACTCGTCTGGTCATCAGCCTAGCTTCGAGGCATGGAACATGAAGATGTGACGATCCGGCGTGGTCGCCGATCCGGCCTTCCGATGATGATCGCCGTGCACTCGCGGGCGCTCGGGCCCGCCGTCGGTGGCGTGCGGATGCGCCACTACGCCGACTGGCGCGACGGCATGGAGGACGCGCTGCGCCTGTCGGAGGCGATGACGTACAAGTGCGCCGCCGCCGACCTGGCCTTCGGCGGCGGGAAGAGCGTCATCGCACTGGACCGGCCCCTGACGCCCGAGCTGCGCCAGGCGGCGCTGGAGGACCTCGGTGACCTGATCGCGTCGCTCGACGGCTCGTACCTCGCGGGCCCGGACGTCGGCACGGGACCCGCGGACATGGTGGTGCTGCGGCAGCGGACCCCGCACGTGTTCTGCCTGCCCGAGGAGCAGGGCGGCACCGGCTCGTCGAGCATCCCGACGGCGGTGGGCGTGCTGGCGGCCCTGCGCGCGGGCGCCCGGCACGTGTTCGGCAGCGAGTCGCTCGACGGGAGGACCGTGGTGATCAGCGGTATGGGCTCGGTGGGTTCCCTGGTGGCCAAGGAACTTCCCGGGGCTCGCGTCATCGTGTCCGATGTGGACCGAACGCGCCGTGACCCCGCCTACGAGTGGGTCGAGCCGGAGGAGGCCCTGCGCACTCCGGCGGACGTGTTCGTCCCGGCCGCGGTCGGCGGGGTGTTCGACCCGCAGACCGCAGCCGAGGTCGGCGCCCGGCTCGTCGTCGGCCCGGCGAACAACCAGCTGGCCGCCGACTCGGTGGCGGATCTGCTGGCACAGCGGGGGATCACGTGGGTGCCCGACTTCGTGGCGAGTGCGGGCGGCGTGGTCTACACCCTCGCCAGGGAGATCGAGCGCCTGAGCCACGACGAGGCGATGCGGCGCGTCGAAGCGATCGGTTCCACAGTGGACACCGTGCTCGCCGGGGACGGGAACCCGCTCGACAACGCGCTGAACCTCGCGAAGGAGCGGCTCACTCGCCCTGCCCTTCCGGCAGGCGCGGCTTCTCGGTAAGCCCTTTCTTCACCGAGTCGAGGATCGCCATGCCCTGACCGACGAGCCCGGACGCGAGCTCGCCGAGCCCGTCCGCCCCGTTGAGGATGTTGACGTTCGCGCCTGACAGGCCCTGCGCCGCCTCCCTGACGATCTGCGGCAGCTGGTCGATGAGCATCCGGTCGAGCGCGACGCGGTTGTGGGAGGCCGCGGCCTCGGCCTGGATGCGCATCTTCTCGGCCTCGGCCTGCGCGAGGATCCGGACGCGCTCGGCCTCGGCGTCCGCGGGCTTGACGACCTCCGCGACCAGCTGCTGCTGGCGCAGCTCGGCCTCGCGCTGCGCCAGCTCGGTCCGCATCGCGATGACCTCGCGCTGCGCCTGCGCCTCCGCGAGCGGCCCCGCCTGCGAGGCCTCGGCCTGCGCCCGGTCCACCTCGGCCTTGTACTGCGCCTGCACGACCGCGGTCTGCCGGGCGTACTCGGCCTGCCGCCGCTGCGACTCCTGCTCGGCCTCGGCCGCGGCCTGGTTCGCCTGCGCCTGCGCGATCTGGGCCTGCCGCTGGATCGCCGCGTTGTGCGGGGCCGCCATCGCGGCGATGTACCCCAGCTTCATGTCGTCGATCGACTGGATCTGCAGCGAGTCGACGGTCAGCCCGATCTTCGCCATCTCGGCCTTCGACCCGTCCAGCACCTCGGTGGCGAGCTTCTGCCGCTCGGTGACGATCTCCTCCACCGTCATCGACCCGACGATCGACCGCAGGTGCCCGGCGAAGATGCGCCCGGTGAGCACGGACATCTGGTCCTGGTCGGAGAGGAAGCGCTGTCCGGCGTTGACGATGCTCTCCTCGTCGTTGCCGACCTTGAAGGCGATCACCGCGCGCACGCTCAGCGCGATCCCCTGCCGGGTCACGCAGATCTCCTCCACCTCCGACTCGCACATGGCGAGCGTGAGGAACCTGACCTTGCGGAACAACGGCAGCACGAAACTGCCGTGCCCGATCACGACCCGGAACGGGTTGTCCCCCACTCCGTTCTTGCCGCCCGAAATGAGCATCGCCTCGTCGGGCGCCGGCACGTGATAACCGAACATCTTCGCCTACTCCCCTCGTCACGCCGTGCCGGGGAGATCGGTCCACGGCACGACGTCGACCGCCCGCGCCCCGCGTGCGGCGACGACGAGTACGGACGTGCCGAGCGGGATCGGTTCCTCGGACCAGGCAAGGTAGATTTCCGTGCCACCGCGTATCCGCACCCGGACCTCGCCGGGACCGGCCGCGCCACGCGTCGCGTGCACGAGTTCGCCCGTCCGGCCCACCACGGTGGGATCGCCGTTCACAGCACGGAATCTACCGCTCCCGCCCGCTTCCCCGCAGTAAAAATTGCCATCCGGACAATTGGGAGGAATTGTCTGTCCACAATGGAAATCGTCACAACTTGAGCGCCAGCTCCTCCAGTCCCGCGGCCAGCGCGCCCTCGATCTCCTGGAGGTGTTCGCTCCGGACCGTCAGCGGCGGCGAAACCGCGACCGCCTTGCCGAGCGTGCGCACCAGCACACCCCGCTGCCGCACGAGCGACGCCAGGTCCCCGATCGCGGTCGGCACCTGCTCCAGCACGTCCGCGGTCAGCTCGACCGCCCCCAGCAGGCCGACCCCGGCGCGCACCTCCGCGACGAGCGGGTGCGCGGCGAGCGGGGCGAGCGCGTCCGCCAGCACGCCCTCCATGGTGCGGCCGCGTTCGATGAGCCCCTCCCGGTCCAGGATGTCGAGGTTCGCCAGCGCCGCCGCGCAGCACGCCGGATGCCCCGCGTACGTGGCGCCGTGGCGGAGCGCGTTGCCCGGCCGGTCCCAGAACGGCTCGGCGACGCGCCCGTGCGCGATCACGCCACCCAGCGGCAGGTACCCGCTCGTCACGCCCTTGGCGAAGGTGATCAGGTCCGGTTCGGCGTCCCACCGCTCGACGCCGAACCACGTGCCCAGCCGCCCGAACCCGCAGATCACCGCGTCCGCGATGGCCAGCACGCCGAACTCGTGGCACACGTCGACCACCCCGCGCACGTACCCCTCCGGCGGCGGCAGCACCCCGCCCGCGCCGATGACCGGCTCGAACAGGAAGGCCGCGACGTTCTCCGGCCCCACGCGCAGGATCTCTTCCCGCAGCGCGTCGACCGAGTCGTACGGGATGCGCGAGGACGAGGGCAGGAGCTCGCCGAAGCCCGTGCGGTTGGCGTCGATGCCCGCGACGCCGGTGCCGATGCCGTTGGTGCCGTGGTACGACTGCGCGCGGCTGATCACGTGCACGCGGCTCGACTCGCCCCGCACGTCGTGGTAGCGGCGCGCGATCTTGACCGCGGTGTCGATCGCCTCGCCGCCGCCGGTGGTGAGGAAGACCTTCGCCCCGGGCACCGGCGCGATCCGCGCGAGGCGGGCGGCCAGCTCACGCGCCGGCTCGTTGGCGAAGTCACCGAAGGTCGAGTACCCGGCGAGCTTGCGCATCTGCGCGGCCGCCGCGTCGGCGATCTCCTGCCTGCCGTGGCCCGCGTTCGCGTACCAGAGGCTCGCCGTGGCGTCGAGGTAGCGGTTGCCGCTGGTGTCGTAGACCCAGACGTCCTCGCCGCGGTCGACGACGAACTCGCGCTCGCGCACGACGGCCATGTCCGAGAAGGGGTGCCACAGAGCAGTCTCCATCAGCTCAGCATGGCTTGCCGTGGATCACTTTTCCAGGGTTCATGATCCCGTGCGGGTCGAACGCCCGCTTGACCGCCTGGTGCACGGACAACCCGACCTCGCCCAGCTCGGTCTCCAGCCAGGCCCGCTTGAGCGTGCCGACGCCGTGCTCCCCGGTGATCGTGCCGCCGAGCCGCAACCCCAGCGCCATGATCGCGTCGAACGCCGCCTGCCCGCGCCGCACCGACTCGGGGTCGCCCGCGTCGAAGACGACCGTGGGGTGCAGGTTCCCGTCGCCCGCGTGCCCGCAGCACGGCACGGCGACGTTGTGCTCCCTGCCGATCTCCGCGATGCCCTCGATCAGCTCCGCGAGCCGCGACCGCGGCACGCACACGTCGTCGACGAGCTGGTCGCCCAGCCTCTCGAGCGCGACCCCGACGAGCCGCCGCGCCTCGATCAGCAGGTCCGCCTCCGCCTGGTCGCTCGCGACGAACACCTCCATCGCCTCGCACTCGCGGGCGGCGGCGGCGAAGGCTTCGAGGTCGTCCGGCGCGGCGGGACCACGGTCGGACTGGGCGATCAGCACCGCGCCCACGTCGTCGGGGAAGCCGAGGTCGCGGTACGCGGACACGGCGTCGACGGTGGCCTTGTCCATGAACTCCAGCACCGAGGGCCGCCGCCCCGTGCCCAGGTACGCCGTCACCGCGCGGCACGCCGCCGCGGACGTGCGGAAGAACGCGAGCGCGGTGAGCGGCTTCTCGGCGGCGGGCCGCAGCGCGACGGTCACCTCCGTGACGACGCCCAGCGTCCCCTCCGAGCCGGTGATCAACCGCACCAGGTCGTAGCCCGCGACGCCCTTCGCCGTGCGACGGCCCGTCCGCAGCACCCGGCCGTCCGCGAGCACGACCTCCAGGTGCCGCACGAAATCGCTGGTCACCCCGTACTTCACGCAGCACAGCCCGCCCGCGTTCGTCGCGACGTTGCCGCCGATCGTCGAGCTCTCCCACGACCCCGGGTCGGGCGGGTAGAACAGGCCCTTCTCCGCGACGGCCTTGGACAGCACGGCGTTGACCACGCCGGGCTGCACAGTGGCGGTGTGGTCGACCTCGTTGATGTCGACGATCCGGTCCATCCGCTCCAGCGACAGCAGGATCGCGCCGTCCACCGCGGTCGCGCCGCCGGACATGCCGGTGCGCGCGCCCTGCGGCACCACGGGAATCCGGTGCTCGTGCGCGTACTCCAGCACCCGGACGACGTCCGCGGTCTCCCGCGGGCGGGCGAGTGCGACCGGGCGCCCCGCGCGCACGAACCCCGCCTTGTCGGAGCTGTACGCGGCGAGGACGTCGGGGTCGGTGGTCACGTAGTCGGCCTCGATCACGGTGTGGTCCCCTCGTCCGGTTGGTAGGCGTTCATCGCGGGCACGTTGCGGTACATCCGCCGCAGGAAGTCGAGCAGCTGGGCCTTCTCGGCCGCGCTGAACCCGGCGAGCAGCAGTTCCTCGCGGCGGAGGGAGACGGCCAGGAGCTGGTCGTGGACCTCGTGCCCGGCGTCGGTCAGCCGCAGCCCGCGGCGGCCGCCGGTGGTGTCCACGGTGAGCAGCTCGCGGTCCTGCAGCAGGCGGATGCTGCGGCTGACGACGGACTTGTTGAGCCCCAGCACGTCGCCGACGCGGGTCGCGGTGCAGGCGGGTTCGTTGACGACGGCGGAGAGCACGCGCCACTCGTTGATGCCCACGCCGTGCAGGCGGTTGAACAGGCGGGAACCGCCCCAGGACAACGAGTTCGAGATGAGGCTGAGGTACGCCGGCACGTACTCGTCGCGCACCACGCTGTGCCTCCGGAACGTCATCCTCCGACCCTAATGGCTGGTCCTTCTTACTTGACCGAGGTACGGTTTACTCATGCAGGTAAGAAGCTTCACCGCGGAGGCCAGGCGGGCGCAGATCGTGGGGGCGGCGATCGAGGTCATCGCGGAGGTCGGCTACCCGCAGGCGTCGTTCGCGCGGATCGCCGAGCACGCGGGGCTGAGCAGTACGCGGCTGATCTCGTACCACTTCGCGGGCAAGAAGGAGCTGATCGAGCAGGTCGTCGCCGAGGTGTACACCGAGATCGGCGGCTTCATGACCGAGCGGGTGGGGCGCGCGGAGTCGCCGCTGGAGGCGCTGCACGCGTACATCGAGGGCTACCTCGAGTTCGTCGCGGAGCACCGCACGCAGATGAAGGCGCTGTTGAGCATCTTCCTGAACGGCGGGCTGGAGTACGACCCGGCCGAGCAGGAGCTCGACGTGCTGTCGCCGCTGGAGCGCATCGTGCGGGACGGGCAGGCGGCGGGCGTGTTCCGGGAGTGCGACGTGCGCGTGGCCGCGGCGGCGGTGCAGCGCAGCCTCGACGGGGTGCCGATGATGCTGGAGGCGCGGCCGGACCTCGACCTCGCGACGTGCGCGCGTGAGCTGGTGGAGCTGTTCGACCGGGGGCTGCGGAGATGATGCGCCTTTGTGTGCGGCGGGATCCGGCGGCGAACTGTGGCCGCGAACTGGCCGACAGGGGGTCACGAAGATGATGCGCCTCCATCCCCCGCGGCCTCCGGCCGCACGCGCGCGGTTACCCCGGCGGCTGCGGCAGGGCGCGGTGCTGGCCGTGGACATCGCGGCGCCGATCGCGGCTTACTACGTGCTGCGGGCGGCGGGGGCGAGCGTCTACGTGGCGCTGCTGGTCAGCGCGGTGCTGCCCGCGGTGAGCACCGGGGTGCAGCTGCTGCGCGGGCGGAAGCTGGACCAGCTGGGGTTGTTCATGGCGGTGATGACCCTCCTGTCGGCCGGGGTCGCCACGATCAGCGGGGACGACCAGTTCCTGCTGGCGAAGGACGGCTGGCTCACGACGGTGACGGGCATCTGGATGCTCGCGACGACCCGGGCGCACCGGCCGTTCGTGTACCACTTCGCGCGCGTGCTGCTGGAGGGCCGCGTCGGCCCGGGCGGTGAGCGGTGGGAGTCGTTGTGGCAGCGGCTGCCGCGTTTTCGCCGGTTCTGGCGCGTCGCGAACGTCATCTGGGGCACCGCGACACTCCTCGACGCGGGCGTCCGCGTCGCGATGGCGTACACGCTGCCGGTGAACGTGGTCCCAGCGCTCAACGGCCTGCAGTACGGGGTGCTCTTCGTCATCCTCCAACTGGCGACGAACATCTACTACTTCCGCGTGGGGCTGTTCAACCCGCGCTCGGCCCTGTACCAGGCGGAGGCGGGCTGAGGCTCCCGCCTCGCACCGCGCAGGCGGCCACGGTGGCTCCGCACCATGCTGGCGCCTTCCGCTTCGCGGCTCGCACCGCGCAGGCGGCGGCCACCACCGGCGCAGCCGGGCGCGCCCCGCGATCGCCTCCGCGATTTGTGGCGCGACCTGCGGCTGGCCGCGGTGCCGCGCCTCCGCACGTGATTGCCAGGCCAGCCGCGCCAGGGATCCCCGCGGCCCGAGCGGGGCTGGCGGCCTCGGGACTGCCGCGGTACCGCGCCTCCGCACGTGATTGCCACGGCAGCCGTTCCAGGGATCCCAGCGGCCCGGGCGGCGGGCGGCCTCGGGACTACCGCCGCACCCGCGACCCCGCGACCCCGCGAGCCCCCGGCGACAGCCCACCACCGCCACACCCGTACCCGCCCCACAATCGCCTCCGCGGCTTGTGGCGCGACCTGCGGGTTCGCGTCAGCTGGCGGCTGGTTGCACCGCCGCCTCGACGGGTTGCTTCCTCGGCTCCGGCACGATCTCGATCCGCTTGCCCGCCGGTGGCTCGATCTGCAGCAGCGGGGTCGCGTCGGCCAGGAGCTTCTGCGTCGCGTGGAGTTGGTCCGTCGTGCGGCGGCGGAGTGCGTCCAGCGCGTCCGCCTTGCGTTGTGCCTGGTCGACGAGCTGCTTGGCCTTCTCGCTCGCCTCGGCGACCATCGTTTCGCACTTCTCGCTCGCCTCGGCGACCATCCGCTCGCACTTCTCCGCGGCCTCGCGCTCCTGCTTCGCGATCGCCGCCACGGCGGTCTCCCGGCGCTGCCGCATCGCCTCCTCGAAGTCGCGTTCCACCTGCTCACGGCGCCGCGCGGCCTGCTCGTCGAGCCGGTGCCGCGTCTCCGCCGCCTCGCTGGTCATCGCGTCGACCTCGGCCTTCGTGCGGCGCATCATCCGGTCGTGCTCGGCGGCGGCCTCCCTGCGGCGGGCGTCCACCTCCGCGACCAGGCGTTCGTGCCGCTCACGCAGCCGTTGCGCGGCCTGGTCGGCGGCGGCCCAGCTGCGTTCGGCGGCGGCGCGCGCCCGCTCCGTGATCTCCTTCGCCTCGTCCTCGGCCAGCTCGACCATGCGCAGCAGGCGCTCGCTGAGCCCGTCGGCCTCGATGGGGGTGCGGCTGATGCGGTCGATCTTCTCCCGCAGGCGGTCGTTCTCGCTGCGCAGCTCCTCCAGCTGCCGCGCGAGGTTCTCCGCACTGGCGGCCGCCGCGTCCCGGTCGGCGATCACCATCCGCAGATCGGCTTCGGCCCGCCGCACGTACTCGCGGACCTGGCGCACGTCGTACCCGCGCCAGGACCGGTCGAAATCCGTGCGAAGCGGAACCAGATCCTCGCGAGAGTCAACGCCAGCCATCAGCACCTCCCGAATCGACAGTCCTCAATGGACTAATCGGCTGAAATCCCGTACCACCAAGCATCCTCTTTCCGAGGCGTTCCGTCCAGCAGCCTGGCCGGTTCGACGTAATTTTTCGGTGTGACGCTCCTCGGGAACCCGTCCGCCGAGGACGGATTTCCCTTGCTGGAACGGACTTTCCGATTCGCCGGAACGCGGCACGGGACATTTCCGAACGAGACGTACCACCGTTGCGGTGACACAACGGGTAGCTTCGTGATCCCCGGGAAGCGGACACCGTAGCCTAACCGGGTGACCGGGACGGAAACGCAGGACGAGGGACGTCTGATCGCCGGCCGCTACCGGCTCGAGCGCCGCATCGGCGGGGGCGCGATGGGGCTGGTGTGGCTCGCCAAGGACGAGCTGCTCGATCGCACCGTCGCGCTGAAAGAGCTGGTCCTGCCCGCGACGCTGACCGCAGAGGAGGCCGAGCAGGCCCGCAAGCGCGCCGCGCGGGAGGCCCGCATCGCCGCCCGCCTGCAGCACCGGTACGCCATCACGGTCTTCGACGTCGCCGACGACGGCGGCATGCCCGTGCTCGTCATGGAGTACCTGCCGTCGCAGAGCCTCGCCGAGGTGCTGAACGCGCGCGGCCCCATGCCGCCCGCGGAGGTCGCCCGCATCGGCGCGCAGGCCGCCGAGGCACTGGCCGCCGCCCACGAGGCCGGGATCGTGCACCGCGACGTCAAGCCCGGCAACATCCTGCTCGCCGACGACGGCACCGCGAAGATCACCGACTTCGGGATCTCGCGGGCGGTCGACGACGGCACCCTCACCGGCAGCGGTGCGCTCGCCGGCACCCCCGCGTTCCTGTCCCCCGAGGCCGCGCGCGGCGAGAAGCCGACCGCGGCCTCCGACGTCTTCTCCCTGGGCGCGACGCTCTACGCCATCGTCGAAGGCCGCTTCCCCTACGGCGACACCGACAACCAGATGGCCCTGCTCTACGCGGCCGCCGCCGGCCGGGTCGCGCCGCCGCAGCAGGCCGGTCCGCTGACGGACCTGCTCGGCCGCATGATGTCGGTCGCCCCCGGGGACCGGCCCAGCATGGCCGAGGCCGCGGCCGGGCTGCGGAAGATCGTCGACCCGGCGCCTGCCGGGGAACAGCGCCGCCGGGGCGTGGCGCTGTGGCTGACGGCCGCCGCGGTGGTGCTCGTCGCCGCGGTCGTGACCACCGTGTTGCTGGTGCGCAACGGCGGGGACGGCGGCACCGCCGCGCCGCCCGCCCCGACGTCCTCCGCCCCTGCCCCGACGTCCTCGGTGCAGCAGCCGCCGCCGTCGTCGACGCAGTCGAGCCCGGCGACCAGCCCGTCCACGTCCACCCCGCCGCCGTCGTCGGCGCCTCCTCCGAGCACGCCTGCCGGGGGCGCGCCCACCCTCGACCCGGTGCAGTTCATGCGCGACTACTACGCGCGGATGCCGGGCGGGACGGACGTCGGCTGGACCCAGCTCAGCCCGGTGATGCAGGGCAGCATGACCCATGCCTACTACGTCGAGTACTGGACGTCGATGAGTAGCTTCCGGGTGGTCAGCGGCCCCGAACTGGTCGGGCCCAACACGGTCCAGTCCACGCTCGACTTCGTGCAGAAAGGCGAGCACTACCACGAGACGCACCGGGTCACGCTCGTCAACAGCGGCGGGCGCCTGCTCGTGGAGCACGACACGCTCGTCTAAGGGATGTCTCGTAACTCGTGTTGTGGTTGGTGGGGCTGGTGTTGCAGTCAGTCGGCG
>NZ_BAABIB010000166.1:0-7537 GCF_039542405.1 Amycolatopsis dongchuanensis | reverse complement strand
TGGAACAAGTCTGGCCGACCGCGATCGTGCAAACCTGCATCATCCACCTCATTCGCAACTCGTTCCGGCTTACTTCGCGGAAATACAACGACGCGCTCAAACGGGACCTCAAAGCCATGTACGAGGCCCCCAACGCGACGGCGGCGGAAGCCGCTTTACAGGAACTGGACGATAAATGGTCCGCGCAGTATCCGGCGCTGGTTCGGCTGTGGCGCAACGCCTGGACCGAGTTCGTGCCGTTCCTCGATTACGACGTCGAGATCCGAAAAATGATCTGCTCGACCAACGCGATCGAGTCCCTGAACGCCCGCTACCGGCGGGCGGTGCGCGCCCGCGGCCACTTCCCAACCGAGCAGGCCGCGCTGAAGTGTCTGTATCTTGTGACCCGCAGCCTGGACCCCAACGGCACAGGCCGCGCCCGATGGACGATGCGCTGGAAGCCCGTACTCAACGCCTTCGCCATCACCTTCGGTGACCGCTGGTCGGCCGCCGAAACCTACTAACCGAACCGCCAGAAACACCGATCACGGGATAGACCCTCATGCGCCGCTGGACGATGCCATGTCCTGCCGCTGGGGACGCCGACGGGAGTTCCTGCCCGCCACGCTCGGAGCGCGGGCACGCTTCTCCCGCGGAACGGAATCAGCCGCCGTTGTGTTGGGGGAGCCTTGCCGGACGGTGGTACCGGTTGCCATGATGAGACTCGCGTACCGTTTGTGTCCGAGGGGGAGC
Source organism: Amycolatopsis dongchuanensis (assembly GCF_039542405.1). NCBI lineage: Bacteria > Bacillati > Actinomycetota > Actinomycetes > Pseudonocardiales > Pseudonocardiaceae > Amycolatopsis > Amycolatopsis dongchuanensis. The sequence goes on along the minus strand of NZ_BAABIB010000166.1, from coordinate 6,805 downwards.
TGAGGGTGACGCACGGGTCAGGATTCTCTGTCGATGTCGACGCGGTGGCCGAAGCAGCCACCGGTATCACGCAGTCGGTTTCGGACCAGCGGAGTTTCCACCTGCGGGACTTGTGCGGAGACAGTGGCCTGTATGGCCATCAGGGCGTGCATGACGCGTTGATGGACTTCTGCGTGCGGTGGAGCGACGGGCTCGATGTCCTGACCGACGACGCCGACAGGATCGGTGAGACGTTGACCAAGGTGGTCGCGGCCTACCGCGGGACCGACGAGGCCACCGCCCGAACGCTGGGTGCGGACCCCGCTCAGGAGGTTGTGGACGGTGGCTGAGCTTGGCGGGACCCAGGACCCTGCAGCCCTTGTGCCGGGCAACCCGGAAGCCATTGAGGAGAACGCCCGCGTTGTGAGAGCCCGGGCGCAGCGGGCGGGCTCAGCAGCCGAGGGACTGCAGGCGATCGACACCGGCTCCTGGCTCGGCCCCGCAGCGCAGGCGTTCCACGACAAGTTCAGCTACGAACCGGCGAAGTGGTTCGCCGCGTCGGATGCCCTGGAGTCCGGAGCGAGCGTTCTGGAGGACTACGCCGCGACGCTGCGGTGGGCACAGAGCCAGGCGGCCGAGGCGATCACACGGTGGAATCAGGGGCAGGCGGCCACTCGACAGGCTCTCGCCGAGCAAGCCAACGCCGCTGATCAACCCGCGGCACCGTTCACCGATCCGGGGGAGCCCGACCGGCAAGCGGCCCGTGACATCCTCGACCGGGCCCGCTGGCAGCTCCATGAAGCCGGCGACCTCGCCGCGGCCACGCTGCGGGAAGCCACGGAAGGCGCCCCACGGGACTCGAGTTGGATCGACGACCTCGGCCATACCTTGGCCCAGGCTGGCGCTGACGTGCTCAACGCGGCGGCGTCGTTCGGCAACGCCATGCTCCACCATCCTCTCGATGTGGCCGAAGCCGTCGCGGGTGCGGGCCTGACCGTCGTCAGCGCGGCGGGGGAGGGGGTCGGCTTCGCACTCGATGCCACCGGCGTGGGTGCGGTCGCGGGCGTACCGCTCAACGCCGTCGCCGCCGCGGGCGTGGCTACCGGCGCCGGAATGGTCGTCCACGCCGCCACCAATCTGGCTGGCAACGCCGCCGGTGACGACCACGTCGAACCGGCGCGCAGCGGTGGCGACCCCGCCAGCGGGGCCAAGCCCGGCGGTGGACGTCCCGTCTCGCGGGAAAACCTGAATGCCGACCAGCAGGCCAACCTCAAACGTTACGAAAAGAAGCTCCCGGCCGGGGCCGAGGACACCAGAATCACTCAGCTGGAGGACGGGTCGCTGCAATTCGAGGCGCGCGTTCCGGGGCGGGTTTCTGGATCCTCGGCCACCTACACCAAGATCGTGGCCGAGGACGGAACCACGGTCGGCTACACCAAGACCACTACACTGCCCGACGGGTCGATCGCCCACGTCAAGGACAAGATGCCGAAATGAACAACCCACACAGCACCGCCGACGTCGCGCGGGTCGAAGCCCTGCGCGATCTCGTGCAGCACCGCACCAGCGTCGACGATGCCACCCGGGCACTCGCCCGCTTCCCGTTCGACAGCGACGACGAACTCGTTCCCCTCACCCGCGCTGACGCCGTGCACCTGCTTGATCAGTACCTGCGCGGCCTCGCCGCCGCCGACGAGGTGCGGCGCTGGGCCGAGGCATTGGAAGTGCGCGACGACGTCGGCCGTGAACCCGGCTTCGAAGACACGCTGAACGAACTCCTCTTCGAACTCGCCACACCCGAAGCCGCTGGCCCGTTGACCACCGACGCTGGCCAAAGCTGGGTCACCCGCCTCACCTCCTGAACAGAGTGCGAAGCGCACCGCCAGGATTCGGTTCTGCACCGCGTGCCGGTGCGCAGTGCGCTGTTCTCCATAACCACAGTGGACAGGTCGGCTGCTGCACCCGCCTCGGGCAGGTTAATGCCGGGCAGCACCGACCTGGTGGTTCTTCCTTCCCAGGTGTATCGAGTGGGCGATGTCCAGATAGCGGAACCCGGCGATCATGGGCGGTTAACGATGTGCGCCGAGAAACACACGTAAGGCTTCAATTTGCCGGAGATCTTCGAGCACATCCCGGGCGCCTGCCTCGCGGAGATCTTCTGTCGTGCTCTTGCCGCTGGCGACTCCGATCACGCGCACTCCCGCCGTGAGCGCGGCCTGGATGTCGTTCGGCGTGTCGCCAATCAGCACCGTGTGAGCGTTGTCGAAACTTTGGCCCGTGTGTTCCCGGGCCCGCTGCTGCGCGATGGTTACCAGCGCGGACCGGCTGGCGTCATCGTCACCGTAGGAGCTGCTGTCGAGATCGAGATAGGAGTTCAACCCGAACACCTCGAGCTTGATGCGAGCGACTTCGCGCAGGTTGCCAGTCAGGACAGCCTGATGGAACCGAGCATCCGCGGCCAGACTCTGCAGGGCTTCCTTGGCCCCCGGTAGGGTGCGGCCCTTGTCGGCCAGTTCGTCACGGGTGTGTTCGTATCCCTGCACGAGTGCCGCAGCGAGGTTTGCGATGTTCCCCTCAGTGGGCTCGATGCCGTTGATCCGCAGCGACTCCGCCATGATGTCGAGTTCGGTCCTGCCCGAGATCTGCGCCAGCTGCTCCAGTCGCCTGCCGGTGGCTGCAGGAAATGCCCGATCGTAAATCGCCCGTCCGACGCCTCGTGTCTCGATCAGAGTGTGGTCGATATCCCACAGGACGAGTGTGACTGCTGACTGTTCGCGCGCGACCATAAAAGAATCCTGCCACTCAAGGACGCGGCGGGCGCCGTACGGTAACGTTTGTGCTGATCACGGGCTTGGGGAAGATGCCGGGAAGCAGCGATGAACGATCAACCGACGGCTGTAGTGGGTGAGCGGGTCCGCTTCTACCGGACAGCCGCGCACAAGACCAAGACCGTCGTAGCCGGACTTGCCGGAATCACTCCTGACTACCTGTATCAGATCGAGCGAGGCCAAAAACTGCCCACTGTCGCGGTGCTGGCGCAGCTCGCCGAAGTACTCGGCGTGGAGCCGGGCGATCTGCTGCGCCGCGAGCCGGTAACGAAGCGACAGCGCGCGGAGGAAGTAGCTGCAAATGCCATCTACCGGGCGTTGACCGTACGTCGCGATCCACCAGAGTGTATGCCACCGCTGCCGGACGTTCAGCGGGAAGTTCTTGCGGCCTGGCGCACCTGGCAGACATCCCCTCGGCGCTACAGCACCTTGACCGCTGAACTCCCCGGCCTGATCGCCGACGTCGAGACCGTCGTGCGGAGCGCGGAGCTAGCCGGTCGGCGAGCCGCTCATGGCTGCGCTGCCGATCTCTACGGCTTGCTCCGAACCGTCACAAAACGTATTGGTCGAGTCGACCTTTCGCTGTTGGCAGCAGACCGGTCCATCCGTGCCGCCGAAGCTGCCGACGATCCGATCCGCTTGGCCGGAGCACGGTGGAATCTGACACAAGTACTGCTGGCCGACAGCCAGGCCGCCGAAGCCGAAGACGTCGCCATGCAATCGCTGAGGACCTCCAGCCGCTGCGCGACCGCAGCCACGCGGACGCCACCGCTCTGTCAGGTGCGCTTCTGCTCATCGCAGCAGTGGCAGCGGCCCGGCGAGGTGACGGCTGGACCGCTCGCAACCGACTGCGCCAAGCCGTACCACTGGGCGACCGGACCGGTGAACGGAACACTTGCTGGACCGCCTGGGTCTGCCCAGGGTCTGGTTGACACCTCACCTGTGAGGCTTCGGCCTCGCCTGGAAGGATGTCACCGTGCCCAAGTCCTACCCCCGTGAGTTCCGTGACGACGTCGTCGCCGTCGCCCGCCGCGGCGAGACCCCGCTGAAGCAGGTCGCCAAAGACTTCGGGATCTCCGAATCCTGCCTGGCCAACTGGCTGCGCGCCGCCGACGTCGAGGACGGCACCCGATCCGGCGTGACCCGCGAGGAATCGGCCGAGCTACGCGAGTTGCGTAAACGCAACCGCCTGCTGGAGCAGGAAAACGAGGTTCTGCGCAAGGCCGCGGCCTACCTGGCGCAGGGCAACCTGCCGGGAAAATAGTCTTCCCGCTCGTCCGTGACCTGGCCGCAGCCGGCGCTCCCGTGCGGGTGTCGGTCGCGGTGACGTGCCGGGTGCTGGGTATCTCCCGGCAGGCCTACTACCAATGGTGCGCAGCCCCGGTCTCGCAGCGGGACGTCGACGACGCGCACCTCATCAACGCCGCGCTGGAGATCCACGCCGACGACCCGGCCGACGGATACCGGTTCATCGCCGACGAACTCGCCCGGCGCGGCTTCACCGCGTCGGAGAACCGGGTGTGGCGGATCTGCTCCATGCAGCAGATCTTCTCGCTGCACGCCAAGAAGAAAGGCCGTTCCCGTCAGGCGGGGCCGCCGGTGCACGACGACCTGGTCCGCCGCGACTTCACCGCCGACGCGCCGAATGCCAAGTGGCTGACTGATATCACCGAGCATCCCACCGGTGAGGGCAAGCTGTATCTGTGTGCGGTCAAGGACTGCTACTCCAACAAGATCGTCGGCTACTCCATCGCCTCGCACATGAGAGCCTCACTCGCGGTCAGCGCGCTGCGCAACGCGATTGCCCTACGCGACCCGCGCGATGTCGTGGTCCACTCCGACCGCGGTGCTCAATTCCGCTCGGGAGCCTACCGGCGTCTGTTGCGCAGCCACGGGCTGACCGGGTCGATGGGGCGGGTCGGCGCCTGTGGTGACAACGCCGCGATGGAATCGTTCTTTTCGTTGCTGCAGAAGAACGTTCTCGATACCCGGCGGTGGCGCACTCGCGAGGAGCTGAGGTTAGCGATCGTGTCCTGGATCGAGACGAAGTACCACCGCAAACGCCGGCAACGAGGGCTCGGCAAGCTCACCCCGGTCGAGTTTGAGACCATCTACACGACCGCAACAGCGGCCTGAGAAACAGTCAGCTCCGGTGTCAACTGAAGTCTGGGCAGACCCTGGCTCATTCCGGACCGCCTCGAAGTCATCGTCGTTCACGGCCCTGACAACTACGCGCAATTCCTGGAATGAGCCCGCACTGGCCTGGTCGGCTGCCACGTCCCACATCTCCCTTTCTTGATCGCGGTACGCGCCTTTGACACTCACGACTGTCGCGCAACGAGGTGTGTTTCGAAAGCGACTAGCAGCCCTGCACTGCCCCGCACCGGGCGGCCGCGGTCGTTACGAACCGATTCAGCAGAATCAGCACATCCGCCCCCCGGGAAACAAACCCAGCTTCGTAAAGACTGATGGGACACTTCAGGAAACCCACACCAAACCGCAGCATCGCTGCCGTCATCCCAGACACTCGGTGCCACGGCTTGTGAGGCGCCTCGAAGATTCCAGAAAGGACCAAATCGGGATATCCTGTAAGGAATCGAAGGGACCGAGACGGTGGCGCGACAGAGGAAGTATTCTCCAGAGTTCCGCGAGAAAGCGGTTCGCCTGGCGTTGGAATCCGAGAGGCCGGTGGCCGAGGTGGCCCGGAGTCTCGATATGCATCCGGAGACGTTACGGGTGTGGGTTCGCCAGCACGAGCGTGAGCATGACCTTGAAGCGCCAGAGGTGGATTTGCCACTGACGGATCGTGCGCGGCTACGTGAGCTGGAACGCCGGAATCGTGAGCTCGAGAGGGAAGTGTCCTTCTTGAAAAATGCGGCAGCGTACTTCGCGAAGGGACCCCAGTAGCCCACAAGTACGAGTTCATCGATACGATGCGGCTCGATACTGCGAAGTACGCGTATTCTGTCGAGTTCTTGTGCGGGAAGCTCGGCGTGTCGAAATCCGGATACTATGAGTGGTGGAACCGTCCGGGATCGGCAACGAACCAGCGTCGTGAGGATCTGAAGGCGTTTATCACGAGAGCGTTCAAGGCGTCTGATGGCACCTACGGATATAGGCGCGTGCACGCCCAGCTCGCATGCTGGGGTGTCACGGCGGGCCGGAGCTGGTCCGTGACTTGATGCGTGAGCTGGGTTTTCGGTCGTGTCAGCCGCCGCCGAGACGGTGGTCGCTCACCCACCCTGGCCTGGGTGAGGTCCCGGACCTGGCGGGTCGGGACTTCACTTCCGACAAACCCGGGATGAAACTTGTCGGCGACATCACCTATATTCCGACCGGAGAAGGGTGGCTCTATTTGGCGACCGTGATCGATTGCTGCGCTAAAGAAGTGATCGGCTACGCCATGGACGACCACTACAAGACCTCGCTGATCACCCGGGCCATCCGACGGGCAGTGCAGAACCGGTCGCTGGCGCCAGGCGCCATTTTCCATTCCGACAGGGGCGTCAATTACATGTCGGCCGAGTATGCGGCCGTGTTGAAGAGGCTCGACCTTCGACGATCGTCAGGGCGCACGGGGATATGTTTCGACAACGCTATGGCCGAGTCGTTCTTCGGTGCACTCAAGAACGAGCGTGTCTCCCGGGTGGTGTATCCGACACGCGAATCCGCTCGGCAGGACATCACTCACTACATCGAACTCTGGTACAATCAGGCCGTCTTCATTCAGCAATAGGCTACCGCCCTCCACGTGAAGCACACTCCGAACACCTGCAATCGGCATGAATTGAACAATTCTTCCCTGTCCGGGAAACGCGAGGCACCTCACTCCGGACATCGGTGAGTGTTGTGGTGACCCACACCGAACCCAGAGGTCCCCACCCATATCAAGATCATCCAGCCCGTGTCAGCCCATCACCAACGTCCCCGAACAACACAGCTAAGGGATGTCTCGTAACCCGGTGGGCGGCTGGCCGGTCCGGTAGTTGATCATGTTG
>NZ_BAABIB010000165.1:0-534 GCF_039542405.1 Amycolatopsis dongchuanensis | reverse complement strand
AGACCCGTCCCCTCACCTCAGGCCCTCACCCACGTCACCAACGTCACGACCCGCAACAGCTAGCTCAACTCGCGGGGTGGGTCGCCAGCGACGCCGGGCAGTACACCGAGGCCCAACAGGTCTACCTCTCCGGGGTGTCGGCTGCTCAGGACGCCGGTAACCGAGCACTCGCCGGGCAACTGCTGTCCAGCCTGAGCTACCAAATGGCCAACGTCGGCGACCCAGCCGACGCCGTGCTACTCGCCCGTTCCGCCACGAAGGGCGCCAACGGCACCACGCCCGTGGTGCGGGCGCTCCTACTCGAACGGGTTGCCTGGGCAAGTGCACGCTCCCGCGACGCCAACGGCACGCGGCGCGCCCTCGACGCTGTGGACGACGCTTACGAAGCCCGTTCGTCGGGCATCGAAGAACCCGAGTGGGTGTACTGGCTCGACCGCAAGGAAATCGACGTGATGGCCGGCCGATGCCTGATCGAGCTAAGGGATGTCTCGTAACCCGGTGGGCGGCTGGCCGGTCCGGTAGTTGATCATGTTG
>NZ_BAABIB010000164.1:0-1735 GCF_039542405.1 Amycolatopsis dongchuanensis | reverse complement strand
CGCCGACTGACTGCAACACCAGCCCCACCAACCACAACACGAGTTACGAGACATCCCTTAGCTCAAAAAAGCCCTCAGCAAGGAGGCTGTCCCCTCCAGGTGTTCGGCCATGGCTTGCCTCGCCGATTCCGGATCGCCCTTGAGGATTGCTGTCGCGATGGCTTCGTGCTGGGTGTTGGAGTGGTCCAGGTTTGGGGGCAGCAGGGGGATCTCGTCCAGCAGGCGGTTCACGCGCATCCGGACGTCGGCCACCGCGGAAGTCAGCGAAGGCGAGCCCGTCACCTCCGCGATCGCCAGGTGGAAACGGGAATCCCGCCGCCGATAATCACCTAAATCGGCTGCTCGGGTTTCCGCCAGCGTCGCCAGTAAATGCTCGCGATCCTGATCCGCGATGCGCGCCGCCGCGAGTTCGGCCGCTCCCGTTTCCAGGACGTGCCGCAGGCCCAGCGTGTCCTCCAGGTCCGGGCGCCGCTCGTCCGGCACCGGCGACGGCAACGTCTCCTGCACGAACGTGCCGCCGTACCGGCCGCGCCGCGACTCCACGTACCCGGCTTCGGACAGGGCGTGAATGGCCTCACGAAGCGTCACCCGGCTGACACCGAGGCGTTCCGCCAGCTCCCGTTCCGGCGGCAGCCGCTCCCCCGCCCCGACCACGCCGAGCCGGATCGACTGCAGCAGCCGTTCCACCGTCTCCTCGAAGGCGTTGCCCGTCCTCACCGGCCGGAACAGTGCCTCGTCCGCGCCCGCCATGTCAGCATTCGATCACGTTGACGGCCAGCCCGCCGCGCGCGGTCTCCTTGTACTTCACCTTCATGTCGGCGCCGGTCTCCCGCATCGTCTTGATCGCCTTGTCCAGCGTGACGACGTGGCTCCCGTCCCCGTGCAACGCCATCCGCGCCGCCTGCACCGCCTTCGAAGCACCGATCGCGTTCCGCTCGATGCACGGGATCTGCACGAGACCGCCCACCGGATCGCACGTCAGCCCCAGGTGGTGCTCGACCCCGATCTCAGCCGCGTTCTCCACCTGCTCCGGACTGCCGCCCAGCACCTCCGCGAGCCCCGCCGCCGCCATCGCGCACGCCGAACCGACCTCACCCTGGCAGCCGACCTCGGCGCCCGAGATCGAACCCGTCGTCTTCAGGATCACGCCGATCGCGCCCGCCGTGAGCAGGAACCGCACCACCCCGGCGTCCGAGGCACCCTGCACGAACCGCCGGTAGTAGTGCAGCACCGCCGGGATGATGCCGGCCGCACCGTTCGTCGGCGCCGTCACCACGCGGCCGCCGGAAGCGTTTTCTTCGTTCACCGCCAACGCGTACAGGCCCACCCAGTCCATTGCGGACAGTGAGTCCTCCGGCTCCGACAACAGTTTGGCGTGCAGGGACTTCGCCCGCCGACGCACCTTCAGGCCGCCCGGCAACACCCCGTCGTGCTCCAGGCCGTTGCGGACGCACTCCCTCATGACGTCCCAGATCCGCAGCAGCCCGGCCTCGATCTCCTCGCGCGACCGCCACGCGAGTTCGTTGCGCAGCATGATCTCGCTGACCGGCACGCCCTCCTCGCGACACAGCGCGAGCAGCTCACCGCCGGTCGTGAACGGGTGCGGCAGGGGGGTGCTGTCCTCGACCACACCCTGCTCACCCCGCACGAAACCGCCACCCACCGAGTAGTAACAACTCGTTTCAAAATGATCGGCGCGTCTGCTGGCCGTAGTTGATCAAGTGTGGGCATGCTG
>NZ_BAABIB010000163.1:0-33611 GCF_039542405.1 Amycolatopsis dongchuanensis | reverse complement strand
GATCAACAAGCACAACTTTCATCCAAGAAAACTGAGCCAGATTCTTGACGCGGGACAGGTTTCGGCTCCGGTGGGCAGGTGGCGCGGGTGGCGGGTGGCTCGCGCGGGTCCGCCGGGAGCGGCGGCGCGCGGCTGGCCGGGGGCTCCTGGCGCAGGCTGGGAGCCGGTCGGCCGACCGGCCGAGAGCCGCTACGCCACTCCGGTCGGCCGGGAGCCGTCGCTCCCGGCCGATCGAACCTCACCGCGGCACCCCGGCCAGCTGGGAGCCGCCAGTCCGGCCGATCGAACCTCACCGCGCCACCCCGGCCAGCTGGGAGCCGCCAGTCCGGCCGACCGAACCTCACCGCGGCACCCCGGTCAGCCGGGAGCCGACAGTCCGGCCGACCGAAACCACCGCCTCGGCCAGCCGAAGCCCTCGCCCAGCCAGCGGAAACCTCATCCGCACCAGCCAAAAGCCTCAGCCTCAACCAGCCGGAGCCCTTCACCCCGCCCAGCCGGGAGTCTCGCCCGCCCCGGGGGAAAGCCCTCGCCCAGCCAGCCGTAGCCCCTCACCCCACCCAGCGGGGAGCCTCCCCGGCCCGGGGGAAAGCCCTCGCCCAGCCAGCCGTAAGCCCTCCCCGCCTGACCCGAGCCCCACTCCAGCCACCCCGACCCCCCACCCCACCGGGCCCGAACCCCTCAGCCCAGCCAGCCTTCCAGCCACCGCGTGTGCACCGGCCCGCCCGCCAGCTCCGGCAGCAGCCGCGCGTGGAGCGACGCCGTGGTCGGGACGCCTTCCACTCGCAGCTCCGCGAGCGCCTGCCGCGCCCGGCTGAGCGCCTCGTCCCGCGTCGCGCCCCAGCAGATCAGCTTTGCGATCATCGAGTCGTAGAACGGGCTGATGCGGTCGCCCGCCACGAAGCCCGTGTCGACCCGCACGCCGGGGCCACCGGGCAGGTCGAAGCGCGTCAGCTCGCCGGGCGCGGGGCGGAAACCGGCGTCCGGGTCCTCCGCGTTGAGCCGCAGCTCGACCGCCGCGCCGTCGAGCACGATGTCCTCCTGCGCCACGGAAAGCGCTTTCCCATCGGCGATGCGCAGCTGCTCCGCCACCAGGTCCAGCCCCGTCACGCACTCCGTCACCGGGTGCTCCACCTGGATCCGCGTGTTCATCTCGATGAAGTAGAACGACCCGTCGTCCGCCAGCAGGAACTCCACCGTCCCCGCGCCCCGGTAGCCGACGTGCCGCGCCAGCCGCACCGCCGCCTCCGCGATCGCCTCGCGGACCTCCTGCGCGAGACCCGGCGCCGGAGCCTCCTCGAACAGCTTCTGCCGCCGCCGCTGCACCGAGCAGTCCCGCTCGTAGGCGTGCACGACGCCGCCGTGGTCGTCCGCCAGCACCTGCACCTCGATGTGCCGCGCCCGCTCCAGCAGCCGCTCCAGGTACACCGTGCCGTCGCCGAACGCCGCGGCCGCCTCCGCCTGTGCGGTCGGCAGTACGTCCGCCAGCTCCTCCGCCGACGCGACCGGGCGGATGCCCCGGCCACCACCGCCGGCGGCGGCCTTGACCAGCAACGGAAAACCCACCTCGGCGGCCGCGGCCTCCGCGGCCGCCAGATCGTTCAGCGGCCCGCTGCCGGGCACCACCGGCACCCCGGCCTCCTCCGCCATCCGGCGTGCGGTGGCCTTGTCGCCCATCTTCTCGATCACGTCGGCCGGCGGGCCGATGAACGTGAGCCCGGCCTCGGCGACCCGGCGCGCGAAGGCCGCGTTCTCCGACAGGAAGCCGTACCCCGGGTGCACAGCGTCCACATCGGACTGCCGAGCCGCCGTCAGCACCGCATCCGCGTTCAGGTACGACTTCCCGGCGGGAGAACCGCCGATGTGCACCGAGTCGTCGGCGAGTTCGACCCACCGCGCGGCCTTGTCGGCGTCGGAGTAGGCGGCCACCGCCTCGACCCCGGCCTCGTGGCACGCGCGGATGATCCGCAGCGCGATCTCACCCCGGTTGGCGACCAGAACCCGCCTCATGCCTCGACCTCGGCGATGTCCTGGCCCATCGCCACCTCGTCGCCGTCGTCGAGCAGGAAGCGCTTCACCGTCCCCGCCTCCTCGGCCTTGAGCTCGTTGAACGTCTTCATGACCTCGATCAGCGCGATCGTCTGCCCCGCGGTGAAGGCCTGGCCCTCCTCCACGTACGGGTCCGCGTCGGGCGAGGGGCGGCGGTAGAACACGCCGGGCATGCTGGCCTTGATCGTCGACATGGGATAACTCTCCTTAGCTGACAAGGGACTTGATGCGGTCGAGCCGGGCTCGCCGGTCGCGCCGGGCGGCCAGCGCGCCGTCGAGGTCGACGGGCTCGAACGAGACGACGTCGCCGGTCTTGGCCTGCGCGATGCGGTCGCGGTCCGCGGAGACCACGGTGCCGATGGTCGCGTAGCCGCCACCGGTCACGGCGTCGTTGAGCAGCACGATCGGCTCGTCACCGCCGGGCACCTGGATCGACCCGACGGGGTAGCCGAGGTCGACGACGTTCGCCGGGTCGCTGCCCGCGCCGAAGGGCTGCTCGCGCTCGACGAAATCGAGCTTCCCACCGCGCAGGCGGTAGCCGACGCGGTCGGCGTCCTTGGTGATCTTCCACTCGGTGCCGAGGAACGAGTCCATCCCGGACTCCGTGAGCCGGTACGAGCACAGCCCCACGACCGTCCGAAGTGGAGTGACGGACGGGAACTCCGGCCGCAGTTCCTCGGGTACGCGGACGCCGGGACGGGCGGCGGTCGGCTCGCCCAGCGGCAACCGGTCGCCGTCGGCGAGCTTGCGGCCCTGGAAACCGCCCAGCCCGGTCAACGTGTACGTCGAGCGGGAGCCCAGGTACTCCGGCACCGCCACGCCGCCGCTCACCGCGATGTAGGGCCGGGCGCCCGCGGTGATCATCGAGAACGACAGCACGTCACCCGCGCGCACCGCGAAGGACTCCCACGTCGGCACGGGCTCGCCGTTGAGGCTCAACGGCGCCTCGGCACCGGTCACCGCCACCACGCGGTCGTCGGTGAACTCCAGCTTCGGCCCGATGTAGGTGGCTTCCAGCGTCGCGGCGCCCTCCGGGTTGCCGACGAGGAGGTTCGCCGCGCGGTGGGAGTACTGGTCCATCGCGCCCGACGGCGGCATGCCGATCTCGTAGAACCCGTCGCGCCCGGCGTCCTGCACCGTGGTGAACAGGCCGGGGGAGTGCACGATCAGTTCGCTCATCGGTACAGCACCTCCAGCAGCTCGCTGTTGAGCGCGTCGGGGTCGGCGAGGAAGGCGGCCGGGCTGAAGCCGTACTCGCGGATGCGGTAGGCGAACGTGCCCGCCTCGACCTCGCCGCGGATCCGGTCGAACTCGGCGCGGTCGATGGCGCGGTACCGGAAGATGTCCCCGGCGCGGGGGAACACGATGCCGTCGCGGAAGTCGGGCAGCGTCTGGGAAACGTCGAGCACGGGTGCCGGGGCGATGCCGAACAGCTGGTAGCCGCCCGCGCCACGCACCGGGTAGACCACCGAAAACGCGCCACCGTAACCGAAAGCGCGCTCCGGGGTGTCGGTGCGCGGGCGCACGTACTTGGGGACCTCGATCTGCCGTTCCCTGGGCACCATCTGGTAGCAGAACGGCAGTCCCGGCACGAACCCCAGCATCGTCACGAGGTAGGGCGCGCCGGACAGCGCCTCGATCAGCTGCGGCACGCCGGGGTAACCGTTGATGCGCGCCGCGTACTCCAGGTCGGTGGACTCCGGGTCCTGGTGGCGGTCGCGGAAGCGCAGCAGCGTCTCGCGGGTCCACGGGTCGTCGTAGAGCACGGGCACGTCGACGATCCGCGTCGGCAGCACCTGGTCGGCGCTCAGCGAGCTCGACGACTCCTCCAGCGAGCGCAGCAGGTCCACCAGTTCGGCGGGGTGCAGCACGTCGGGATCGAGGCGGATCAGGTAGGACGCGTTGGACGGGCAGACGTCGATCACGCCGGGCACGGCCCGCTCGCGCAACGCGGCGGTGATGGTCATGGCCTTGAGGTTGGCCTCCAGGCTCATCGCCTGGTCGATCTCGACGAACACGAACTCGTCGCCGCCGTGGGAGTAGCGGGCGGGCGGCAGCGCCAGGTCGGTCGTGGGCACGGCACCCTCCTTCCGGGTTGCGATCACCTTCGCCGTCCCGCCCCCGACGCGCTATTGGACGTTCCGGACAGGTACCCGTGCCGCCGTTGGCCAACCCGGCGAATTGCCGCCGCCGAGCCCGGCTCCCACGCTGGGGGCATGAAGAAGCTGATCGATCTGAACGCCGACGCCGGGGAGGGCTTCGGGCGGTGGCGGCTGGGCGACGACGAGCACCTGCTCCCGCTGGTCAGCTCGGTGAACGTGGCCTGCGGCTGGCACGCGGGCGACCCCGCGACGATGCGGCGCTCGGTCGAGCTGGCGCGGGACGCGGGGATCGCGCTGGGGGCGCACCCCGGGCTGCCCGACCTGGCCGGGTTCGGCCGCCGGTCGATGGCGCTCTCGCCCGCCGACGCGGCCGACGCCTGCCTGTACCAGTACGGCGCGCTCCGGGGTTTCGCGGACGCGCTCGACGTGCCGGTGGTGCACGTGAAGCCGCACGGCGCGTTCTACGGGCTCACGCTGCGTGAGCCGGAGGTGGCGGACGCGATCGCCCAGGCGTGTGCCGCCGTGTCACCCGAACTGATCGTGGTGCTGCTCGCGGGCCCGACGGCGGAACGCGCGGCGGCGGCCGGGGTGCGCGTGGCCCGCGAGGCCTTCGCCGACCTGGACTACGACGACGAGGGCCACATCATCATCGAGCCGAACCCGGTGGCGAAGGACCCGGCGGCGTGCGCGCAGCGGGTCGTGGACATCCTGTCCGGGCACGTCACGGCGGTGTCGGGCAAGCGCGTCGAGGTGGACGCCGACACGATCTGCCTCCACGGCGACCGCCCGAACGCGGTGGAGATCGCGCGGGCGATCCGGGAACGGCTGGCCGCGGAGGACGTGCGGGTCGCGCCGATCGCAGAGGTGCTGGCGGCGCGTTAGGGCCGCCACGCGGCCGAGGCGGCGGCGAGGAAGTCGTCGAGCGGCGTCGGACGGCGTCCGGTCAGCTGCTCGAACCGGGCCGGATCGGCGGCCAGCCGCATACCCCGCTCGGCGATCTCCCCACCGACGGCCGAGATGTGGCCGGCCATCGCGACGTTGACCGTGTCGTCGCCCCCAGCCGACAGCGCCACCAGTTCGTCGTGCCACTCGGCCACCGAGACGGGGCGGTGGTCGATGGTCCGGCCGAGCAGCTCGGTCAGCTTGCCCGCGACCTCCGGGTAGCTGAACATCTCGGTGCCCGCGAGGTGGTGCACCGTGCGGCCGGCGAACCGCTCGGGGTGCAGCAGGGCGGCCGAGGCGAGTTCCGCGGCGTCACGGCCGCTGATCCACGACACGGACGCCCGGCCGAAGGAGTTCCGGATCCGGCTTTCATCCCGGACGGACCGGGTGAACAGCAGTTTCAGGTTCTCGTGGAACTGCGCCGCGATCCGCAGGACCGTCAGGTCGAGGCCCGCCCACGCGAGCACCTCCTCGGCCAGCCACTGGGCCCGGCCCAGCGCGCTGGGGTGCTCCGGGGTGGCCGGTCCCATCGACATCACGACGACCCGGGGCGGGGCATCGGTTTCGCGGGCGGCCGAGGCCAGGTTCGCCGCCGCGGGCACGATGCCCGAGTCGATCGGGTAGGCGAAGTACACCAGCGGGACGCCCCGCAAGGCGGGGATGAGGCTGCGCCGGTCGTGCAGATCTCCGATGACCACCTCGGCGCCCAGCGCACGCAGTTCCCGCGCCTGTGCACCGGGCCGCCGGGTGAGCACCCGCACCGGGCGGCCCGCTTCGAGCAGCCGGTGGACGACGTGGGCCCCGGTGCCGCCGTGGCGTCCGGTCGCGCCCGTCACGAGCACGGGGCCGGCCGGTGTGTTCGGTTCTGTTGTCACTGGATCCCTACCTGGTGAAGACGAGGGCGGTGTTGTGCCCGCCGAAGCCGAAGGAGTTGCTGAGCGCCGCTTCGAACCGCAGTGGTCTCGGGCGGTCGCGGGTCACGTCGATGTCCAGACCGGTTTCGAGGTCGGCCAGCGTGGGTGTGGGCGGCGCCGTCTGGTGCGCGAGCGCCAGCACGGTGGCGACGGCCTCGAACGAGCCTGCCCCGCCCAGCAGGTGCCCCGTCATCGCCTTCACCGCGGACACGACGGGGGCGTGGGTCCCGAAGACGGTGCGGATGGCGCGGGCTTCGACGACGTCACCGGCCGGGGTGGACGTGGCGTGGGCGTTGAGGTGACCGATGTCGCGGGGGGACAGCCCGGCGTCCTCCACGGCGGCCCGCATGGCGCGGATCTGCCCGTCCCCGTTCGGTTCGGGAGCGACCATGTCGTGCGCGTCGGAAGTGATCGCGGCACCGGCGAGGGTCGCGTAGGGGACCCGCCCGCGTGCACGGGCGTGCTCCTCGCTCTCGATGAGCACAGCCGCCGCTCCCTCGCCGAGGACGAACCCGTCCCGTGCGCGGTCGAACGGGCTGGAGGCGCGCTGTGGCTCGTCGTTGCGGGTGGACATCGCGCGTGCCTGCCCGAACCCGGCCATCGTCAGCTCGTTGACACACGCCTCGGTGCTGCCGGCGACGACGACGTCCGCCCGGCCTAGCCGGACCAGGTCCAGCCCGTGGGCGATGGCCTCGCCGCCCGTGGCGCACGCGCTCACGGGCGACAGGGCACCGGCCCGCGCGTCGAGGTCGATGCTGACCGCGGCGGCGGCACCGTTGGGCATCATCATCGGCACCATCCGGGGGCTGAGCCGCCGCGGGCCGTGGTCACGCAGGGAGCGGTGGTTGGCGAGCAGCGTGCCGACGCCGCCGATGCCCGTGCCGATGATGGCGGCGACGCGGTTCGGATCCACAGTGGACACATCCAGCCCCGCGTCGGTCCAGGCTTCCCGCGCCGCCACGAGGGCCGCTTGTTCCGCCCGGTCGAGCCGCCGCGCGGCGACGCGGTCCAGCTTGGTGGCGGGATCGACGGCCATGCGGGCCGCGAGCCGCGTGGGCAGGTCCTCCGCCCAGTCCTCGTCCAGGAGCGCGATGCCGCTGCGGCCGGCGAGCAGTCCCTGCCAGCTCTCGGGCGCGCTCGCGCCGACCGGGCTGATGGCCCCCAGGCCGGTGATGACCGCGCGCCTCACGAGCGGGCCGCCTTGCGCCGGCCTTCCGCGCCGTAGCGCCTGCCCCACTCGTCCATCGCCCGCAGCACGGGGACGAGCGCCTCCGCGGCCTCGGTGGGCAGGTAGCGCTCGCGGACGCGGGAACCGGGCTCGCGGTAGCTCTCGCGGCGCAGGATGAGGCGCTGCACGAGGGTCTGCAGCCGGTCGCTGAGCACGTCGTGGCTCAGGCCGAGAGCGGCCCGGATCTCGGAGAACTTGGTGTTCCCGGCGAGCACCTCCCTGACGATGAGGAGCGACCATTTCTCCCCGATCTGGGCGATGCACAAATCCGCGCCCCGGTAGAGCCCTTCGGAGGCGCCGTCGGACCCGGCGGGGGTGGCACGAGAAGTCATGGCGCAACTATAGTGCATCTAAATCCTGGATCCGGAGCCAGGAGTGAAATGCCGCGCCGGCGAGGAGGTACGTCATGACGGGTGATCCCCGTAGCGAGGACCCGGCGCCCGGTCTGATCGGCCGGGACGACCTGCTCGGCGAGCTGCGCGGCTTCGTCGAACGGTCCCGCCACGAAGGGGCCGCACGCGTACTGGTCGGCGAGGCGGGGGTCGGCAAGACGGCGCTACTGGACGCGGCCTGCGCGTTCGCCGAGGAGACCGGGACGAGAGTGCTCCGGGTGGCCGGTGCCGAGTTCGAGGCGGAAATCGGGTTCGCGGGTCTCCACGCCCTGCTCGCACCGCTGCGGAACGCGCTGGACGAGGTCGGCCCGGACCTGCGGGACGCCGTCCTCCTCGCGCTCGGACTGCGGAACGGTCCTGTCCCACGCCCGCTCGTGACGTACAGCGCCGTACTCGAACTGGTGACCCGCGCCAGCGAGGACCGGCCCGTGCTGTTGTGCGTGGACGACCTGCAGTGGCTCGACAGGGCGAGCGTGGCCGCGATCGGGTTCGTGGCGAGACGGGTGCGGGGCACGCGGACCGGGGTGCTCGCCGCCGAGCGCGCGGCGCGCGCCACCGTCCTGGACGGCGGTGGCATCCCCGTGGTCCCCGTCCACCGGCTGCCGCGGGAGCACGCGCGGGAACTGCTCGCCCGCCGCCACCCCGCCCTGCCCCCGCGACTGCGCCGGCGCGTGCTGTCGGAGGCCGACGGCAACCCCCTCGCACTGCTGGAACTCGTCAGATCCGTGCCCGACTTCGCGGATCCGCTGGCCCACCTGCCGACGGTGATGCCGCTGACGTCGAAACTGGAACGGGCGTTCGCGGTCCGGACCACCGGACTGCCTGTCAGGACCCGGGAGGCGCTGCTGCTCGTGGCCGTCGCCGGGAGGCCCGACGTCCGGAAACTGGTACGCGGCGGTCTGCCGGTCGACGCCCTTGCGCCGGCGGAGTCGGCGGGGCTCGTCACGGTCGACCGGGAGTCGATGACGGTGGCGTTCGGCCATCCCCTCATCCGCTCGGCGATCGTCCGCTCGGCCGCGCCGGCGGACGTGCGACGTGCACACGCCGCGATCGCGACCGGACTGGACGACGACCCGGTCAGGCAGACCTGGCACCTCGCGGAGGCGGCCGTCACGCCGGACGAGGGCGTGGCGGGACGTCTCGAACTGGCGGCGCGCGGTGCACTCGCCGGAGGCGACGCCCCCGTGTCCACCGCTCTGCTCGCCCGCGCCGCCCGGCTGAGCCCTCTCGGTTCCGCCGCGGCCCGGCGGCTCGCCCAGGCCGCGTCCCTCGCCGCGCAGGTCACGGGCGATCTGGGCGCCGCGGCTCGCTTCCTCGACGAGGCACGCCGGCTCGATCCGTCGATCACGGCTTCGCTCCACGGGGCGTCGGCGGCGGCCTACACCATGGTCAACGGCGACGGAGACATCGACTCGGCCCACCGCCTCCTGGCCGCGGCCGTCGAACGGGAGTTGCGGATACGGGCGGCCCCGGACCACGAACTCGGCGAGGCGATGACGACGCTGCTCTTCCTCTGCTGGTGGGCGGGGCGGGAGGAGTACTGGACGTCCTTCGAGCGGGCGCTCGCCCGGCTCGGGCCGGACGCGCTGCCCCTGCTGGGAATCCAGAGTCCGGCGTTCACCGACACGGTGCGGCGGGGCGCGGAACTGCGGGCGCGACTGCGGGAGCTGATCAGCAGTCACGTCGACGAGCACGAGCCGGCCCAGATCATCCGCCTGCTGACCTCGGCCGTCTACGTCGACATGGTGGCCGGTTGCCGCGAGGTGGCGTGGCGGCTCGTCGAGAGCGGTCGCGGGGACGGCGCGATCCGGTCGGGCCTGGGGGCGCTGATGCTGTTGTGCCTCGACGACTTCGCCTCCGGCCGGTGGGAGGAGGCAGAACACCTCGCGGAGGAGGGGATCGAGCGCTGCCAGGCCCACGGTTACCGGTTCCTCGTCTGGTACTTCCTGTACAACAAGGCTCTACTCGCCGCGGTCCGCGGGAACGTCCCGGCGGTGCGCGAGTTGACCACCGAGCTGGACCGGGTGGCCCGCGCCCGCAGGGCGGCCACACCGGGGCACCACGCCGCCCACGCCCGCACCCTGGCCGCGATCGCCGCCGGGGACTGGGAATCGGCCTTCCGCCACGCCAGCGCGCTCAGCTCACCGGGCGCCTTCGCCCCCCACCGGCCGGTCGCGATGTGGGTGGCCTTCGACCTGGTCGAGTCCGCGCTGAAGACGGGCAGGGGGGGAGGCGGCGCGCGCCCACGTGGCGGCGATCGTGGCGAACGACGTCGCGGCGGTGTCACCCCGCATGGCGGTGAACGCGTGGGCCGCGCGGGCGCTGGTCGCGGAAGGCGAGCGTGCTGCGCGGCTTTTCGAGCGCGCGCTCGCCGTCGAGGGAGCGGACGATTTCCCCTTCGACCTCGCTCGCGTCCAGCTGGCCTACGGCGAACGGCTGCGGCGGGACCTGCGTTTCGTGCGAGCGCGGCAGGTCCTGAACTCGGCTCTGGAGAAGTTCGAAGCGCTCGACGCCGTTCCGTGGGCGGAGCGCACGAGACGCGAACTGCGCGCCGCGCGGGATCCGGGCCTGCCCCGCCCCGTCCTCCTCGCGGACAACGCCCTGACCGCTCAGGAACGGGCGATCGCGGAGCTCGCCGCGGCGGGGTTGAGCAACAAGGAGATCGCCCGGCGCTTGTACCTCTCGCCTCGGACGGTGGGCGGGCACCTCTACCGCGTGTTCCCCAAGCTCGGGATCTCGACCCGGGCGGCGCTGCGGGACGCCCTCGATCGGCTCCCCGGGCCGGAACCGGTGCCGGTGCCCTGAAACCGCCAAGGCGGAGCGCCGCAGCGGGCGGTGCGGCGATCGCCCGCTGCGGCCAGACGATCACCCGTCCGCCGCGACCGGTGTGCGGGGGTTGCGGCGCCGCCACAGCACCAGCGCGGAACTCCACAGCACGGCGAAAAGGACCACGACCACGCAGCCGACCGTGTTCAGGTCCAGCCGTGAAACCCACCGCGAGAACGGGCCGTCGAGCCCGAGTCGCTCCCCGGCGAAGGACACGATCTCGACGGTGCCGACCGAAACGGCGACGACGACCGACACCGAGGTGACCACGAGGTTGTACCGGAGCCTGCGCCCCGGCCGCGCGAAGGCCCAGCCGTAGGCGTAGCGCATCAGCACCCCGTCCAGCGTGTCCAGAAGGGACATTCCTGCGGCGAACAGGATCGGCAGGGCCAACAAGGCGTACCAGGGCAATCCCGCCGTCGCGGTGGTCGCCGCCAGCACGAGCAAACCGACCTCCGTCGCCGTGTCGAAGCCCAGCCCGAACAGCAGACCGAGCGGATACATCTGCCACGGGGCCCTGACGGCCTTGATGACCCGGCCGAAAACCCGGGTCAGCAGACCGCGGGGCGCGGTGTTCGCGGCCAGCTCGGCCAGCTCCGCCGAGCCCCGGCGGAGCCTCCGGTACCGCCGCCACGTCGACAGGAGCAGAACGAGGTTCGCGCCCGCGATGACGTAGAGGAACAGTGCGGACACCCCGGTCCCGACGACGCCGGTCATTTCGTGCAGTACCGAACCGTCGTCGCTCAGTGCCCGTGACAGCGTTCCGGAGCCCAGGGCGAGGACAACGGTGAGCGTCAGTACCACCGTAGAGTGCCCGAGCGAGAACCAGAAGCCGAGCGAGATGGGCCGGCGACCGCCTTCCATCAGGGTGCGGGTGGTGTTGTCGATGGCGGTGATGTGGTCCGCGTCGAACGCGTGGCGCAGGCCGAGCGCGTAGGCCGCGACGCCCAGCGGGACGACTGCGGGGTACGTGCTCAGCAGCAGGCCGGCACCGAGCACGTGCAGGGCGAGAACGACGACGCCGACCACGACGAGGGTCACTGGAGTGCGGTCCACCGGAAAACTCCCTTCACGCACCGGATGTGACCGCGCCGAGGGGAACGTAGGGGAAACGGGACGACGGGCGCGCTGCCACCGACTCCTTCCCGATGCCCAGAGCGACCGGCGTGTTCGCGGCGGTGGAGAACATGACGTCCGGCGCGTTGTCGGTCAGGGCGCGGCCGTTCCACTCGAGGAAGCCGAAAGACGCGGGGCTGCCCACGGTGTAGGGCAGGATGTTGGGCAGGAAGCGCTCGGTGACCCGGCGCGCGTACGCCCCGGGATCTTCCGCCGTTCCGTACGCGGCGACGATACCCGCGATCTTCCTGGTGAGGAGCGGGCCGTAGGTCGCCGGGTCGTCGACCGGGCGGCCCGCGTTCAGGTCGTCACCGAGCCGCTCGTCGAACTGCGTGAACAGCGGGTGGATCATGGGCAGACCCACGCGGTTGACCGACCGCCAGCCGCCGGCGTCCGTCTGCAGGCTCGCCACCGCCCACACGCCGATGCGCTGGCCCTCGCCGAATTCGGTGTCGGGCAGCTCCAGGACGATCGAGTGGACCGTGTGTCCCGCGAAGAGGTTCACGGCCTCGGCGGGAGTCCACGCTCCGAGTTCGACCCTCGTCCCGTCCTGCACCGCGTGACCGACGGCGTGCAGGACGGTCGGTTCGATCCAGAAGGGATCGCCGGCCTTCCCGGCCCAGAGCCGCTCGCCGCCACGTCCGCGCACCTCGCCGCCGGTCGTCCCCTCCGCGATGAGGTCGCCACCGGCGAAGGGATCCCGGGCGTCGGTACCGGTGATCTTGCGCACCGAGTAGCGCTGGTCACCCGAGCTGTCCCGCTCGGCGAACACGAGCCGGTACGTGACGTCCTCGACGGCGTCCCCGTCGAGGTCGATTTTGAACTCGTACATGCCCTCCGGGTGGAAACCGGGGACCGGGGGCTCGCCCAGTGAGTGGGAGACGTCGATGACGAGCGCGGTTCCGGTCTCCCCGCGGAAGACGTACAGATCGGTGATGTCGAGCCGGACGTCCTGACGGGCGAGGGGCGAATCGAGGTGGTGTGACATCGGGTGCTCACTTCCTGTCCGGTGTGGGTTGGCGGGGCCGGAATGGCCTCAGCGCCACCTTCCCGGTCCGATTCCTCCGCGCTCCACGGGCGATTGACCCTGTTCGGTGGCGACGGTGCGGGGTGGAGTCGAACGACTCAGGTCGCCGCCGCTTCCGGCGGGGATCATGGGATCGACGGCCCGGAGAAGAAGATTTTTCATGCCCCGCTACGGCGAACCGTCCACTCGGGACGTGGTGGACGGCACGCTGCCCGTGACCAGTCACCGCGTGCTGTTCCGGGTCCCCCCGACGGACGGTGCGGAGGAAGCCGGAGCAGGGACGGGCGGATTCAGCAGAAGTGGGTGGAGGGGACCGTGATCGACGCGCGGCTGACCTCCGCCGGTGACACCCCCAACGATGACCGGACCCTGTGTGCCGGAGGAAGCAGTACCGAGAATGCCCTTGTGCACCCGTCGCGGAACGTTCTGGTCCGCGGCTTTCGTCCTCGCGCTCTGCCTGTGGAGCAGCGGCGCGCCCAGTGTGCTGTACCCGCTGTACGCCGCCGAATGGCGGCTTCCGCCGGTGGTCACCACCTCGGTGTTCGCGACCTACCCGCTGGCACTGCTCGTCGTGCTGCTCCTCGCGGGAGGACTGTCCGATGTGCTGGGAAGACGGCGCGCGATGCTCATCGGGGTGGCCCTGATCGCCGTCGGAGCCGCGGTCTTCGCCGTTCCGGCGTCCGTCGCGGTGTTGTTCCTGGGCCGCGCGGTGCAGGGACTCGGGGTCGGTTTCGCGTTCTCCGCCGCCAACGCCTCGCTGGTGGAGAACACGGTGTTCGACAGTCCGCGCGCGGCGGGTGTCGTGACGACGGCGTCGACCTCGGGTGGGCTCGCCCTGTCGCTCGTGGTCGGCGGGGTGCTCGCGCAGCTGCTCCCGCTGCCGCTGGTCCTCACCCACCTGGTGACGTTGGCGCTCGCGCTCCTCGCCTTCGTGTTCGTGTACTGCACGCCGGACGACCGGCCGGACGCGGCCCGGCCCGTTCCCGGGCGGCCCGCGATAGCGCCGGGCACGCACGGTGCGGTCGTCACCGCGACCCTAGGCGTCGTCGTCGCCTACGCCGTGGGAGCCGTGGTGATGTCGCTCGGCGCGCAGATGGCGCGCCAGCTCGCCGGCACCGGCGACCTGTCCGTCGTCGGTCTCCTGCTGGGTCTTTCGTGCGCGGTCATCGGCGCCACCGCGGTGCTGGTGGGCCGGTTTCCGCCGGTGGTCGCCACGCTGGTCGGGGCGGTGGTGTCACTGCTCGGCCTCGTCCCCGTGGTCATCGCCGCGGAGACCGGTTCGTTCGCGATGTTCCTCCTCTGGTGCGTGGTTTCCGGCGTCGGGTACTCGTTCGCCTTCAGCGGCGGGGTGAGTCTCGCGGCGAAGGAGGCACCGCCCTCGCACCGTGCCCGGACCTTCTCCCTGGTGTATCTGGTCAGCTACCTGCTGCAGACGGTGGTGGCCGTCGGAGCCGGGGCGCTGGCAACGGCGCTCGGCCTCAAGGTGGCCATCGCCTGGCTCGCTCCCGTCATCGCCGTGCTGTGCGTCGCGCTCCTGATCGGCTCGCTGTCCGGCATCGTGAAGGCGGGCCGTCGCTCGCGGGACGTCGCCGTCAGCGGTGTGCGCTGACGGATGCGGGATCGGCAGCGGTCCGACCTCAGCATTCCTCCAGGTGGGCGGGGTCCAGCACGAACTCCGTGTGTGCCGCCAGCGCGTCCGCCTCCTCCGGGTCCACCTCCCGGAAGCGCACCGTGTCCTGCCCCGGCCGCAGCTGGCCGATCCGCCACAGCGCGGCGTGCGTGACCGTCGCGAGCACGGTGAAGCCGCCGGAGCTGGGGCCGTCCGGGCCGAGGATCGTGGGCACGTCACCGTTCACGATCACGCCGCCGAACGGGTAGCTCGCGTCCAGCACGTTCGACGGGTGGTCGCCCGCGATGCCGCCGTCCTGGCGCGCCCACGTGAACCGGTGCGGGTTCAGCAGCACGCCCAGCCGGCCGGAGTTCAGGTTCACCCGCCACCGCGCGCTCGTGAACTCCCGCCAGTCCTCCGGCGTCACGAACTCCGGGTCCGCGTGGGGGCCGCGCACGACTTCGAGCTCCCAGTGCTGGTGGTACCGCGGCCGCAGCGACTGCGGCACCCGGAGCCGCCTCGGCTCGCCGCGGCCGACCGGCAGCAGATCGCCGCGGATGAGCGGGCGGCCGTCGAGCCCGCCGATGCCGCCCATCGTGTGCAGCGCCCGCGCCCCCAGCACCGGCGGCACGTCGATGCCCCCGGAAACCCCCAGGTACAACCGGAAACCGGGGCCCTCCGGCGCGGTCGAGGCCAGCACGTCACCGGGTTCGACCGGCACGCCTTCCCACAGGGGCACCGGCCTGCCGTTGACCGTCGGCGTACCCGCGCCGCAGAACGCGACCACGCCCGCGAACCGCGCCCGCGCGGTGAACCGGCCCGACGGGATCTCCAGTCCCGCCGCGCCGGGATCGTTGCCCACCAGCAGGTTCGCCAGCCGGAACGCGAGGTGGTCCACCGGCCCGGCCGGGAACAACCCGCGCGAGGCGAGGCCGACCCGGCCCGGGTAGTCCTGGATCGTGGCCTGCGGCCCCGGATCGAGGATCTCCAGCGTCACCGGCCCTCCAGGTAGTCGGCCACCACGAACGGCTCCTCGACGACCTCGTAGCGGTACCGGTTCTCCAGCACCAGCCGCCGGATCTCGGTCAGCTCGGCTTCCTCGACCCGCACGAACTCCAGCCGGTCCCCGGCGCGCAACAGGAACGGCGACGTGGCGAACACGTCGTTGCGGGCCAGCACGTCGAAGATCGGCACCGTGCGGCCCAGCAACTGGTAGCTGCCCGGCGAGTCCACCGGGAACACGGCGAGCGACGGGCCGCCCATGCCGACCGCGCCCTCCGGCGTCCACGCCCGCGCCGGGTTGTACTTCGGCACCGACAGCCCGGTCGGTTCCCGCAGGGAGAAGGTGAACGGCAGGCCCGGCGAGAAACCGGTGAACGCCGTCCACCACTGCGTCCCCAGCACCTTGGCGTACAACGCTTCCCGGTCCGGCAGCCCGTTCTGCTCGACGATGTGGTCGACGTTGCTCCCGCCTTGGGTGTACGGCGCGGCCCGGATCGTCGCCGCGTACAGCTCCACCGCGCGCCGCGTCGCCGAGTCGTCGAACGCGATCGGCAGCTTGATGCGGCGGCTGGGCACGACGAGCGACGAGATGTCGGGCAGCCGTTCGTGCACCACGGTCAGGTGCGCGAGCAGCGCCGCCCGACTGGTGCGCGCGGGGTCGAAGCGCACGAGGATCGAGCGGAAACCCGGTGCGGCTTCGACGAACCCGGGTGGCGGGTCCTCGCTGAGCCCGGCGAGCGCCCGCACCACGAAGAAGTTCAGCCGCAGGTCCAGTTCCGCGTCGCCGTACTCGACCAGCACGTACCGCTCGCCCGCGGTGCGGTAGCGGATCTTCACCGGCCCGCCTCCCGCAACCGCAGCGCCAGCCACAGCTCCGCCCGGGCCGTGGGGTCGTCGAGGTCGGTGCCGAGCAGTTCGACGATGCGGCCCAGCCGGTAGCGCAGCGTGTGCCGGTGGATGCCGAGCGCGGCGGCGGAGGCGTCGATGTGCCCGTTGTGGGCCAGGAACACGCGCAGCGTCGAGACGAGGTCCAGTTTGGACCGGGTGGCGTGCCGGGCGAGTGGTTCGAGCAGGGCGTCGGCCCAGCCGAGCGCCCCCGGCGTGTCGAGCTGCGCGAGCAGGCCCGCGGTCGCGGCGTCCTTGGCGAGCAGGAGGCGTTCCCCCTTGGGGGTGCCGAAGAACACGGAGCGGGCGCGGCGCAGCGCATCCGGCAGGTCACCGAAGCCGACGCCTTCGGTGACCACGCCCCGCGAGCCGGAGACGCGGTGCAGCACCTCCTCCAGTGCCTGCAGGTCCCCTTCCGCGACGGGCAGGACGACGACCACGGTGTGCTGTTCGTGCGGGACGACGAGCGCGTTCGCCTGCGCGAGGCCCTGGTGTTCCTCGGCGGCACGCAGCAGCCCACCGCTGTCCGTGCCGGCACCCAGCACGGCGACGCGGATCGGCGCGGCGGGCAACGGCACTTCGAGCGTGCGGGCGACCGTCCGCGTCAGCTCGGGGTGTTCGTCGGAGGCCAGCCGCAGCACGGCGCGGCGAGCGCTGCGCCGCGCCCTCGCCACGTCGCGTTGCGCGGCGAGGTCGAGGGACAGCAGGCCGGCGGCGCTGGTCAGAACGGCGTGCTCGGCGGCGCTGAGCGGCGCTTCCCGCCCGGCCGCGAGGAACCCGCCGTCCGGTTCGAGCGGCAGGAGCGCGACCTGGTCCTCGCCGAGGTCGAGCGAGGCGGCCCGCACCGGCGAGCCGAGCCTCGTGAGGTCCAGGCCGAGGCGGTCGGCGTGGCGGCGGGCGGTGGCGGGGGAGGCGTGCCGCGGGCCACCGCGTTCGTCGAGGACCAGGCACCAGCAGCCGAGCGCGCGGGCGAGCGTGTCGAGGACCGCGCGGGGCCCGCCGCCGTCGAGGGCGGCCGCGATGAGGGCGCGCTGCGCGTCGACGGCGTCGGCGCGGTCGTGTGCCCCGGAGATGGCGGCGGCGACGACCTCGCTGATGGCGATGAACGGCGTCGAGTGCGGGACTTCCAGCACCGGCAGGTCGTGGCGGCGGGCGGCGGCGAGCAGGTCGCGGGGCACCTCGTCGTGCCCGAAGCCGACGCCGAAACCGAGCCCGGCCAGGCCGTGTGCGGCCAGCCTGCGGACGTAGGCGCTCCAGCCGCCCGCGAGCCCGACGGTCAGCAGGAACTCGCCGCCGGACAGGAAGGGGGTCGGGTCGGCCAGTTCGCTCACGTGCACCCAGCGGATGGGCCGGGTGAGGTCCGCGTCGACCAGCGACCGCAGGCCGAGCTCACGCCGGTCGAGCAGCCACGCCGCGGTGGGACGCACCTCGCCTCCTCGGTCCGGGATCTCCTCCGGGAACGGTAACCCGTCCACAGTGGCCGGGCGCCACCCGATCGCGGGACGGGGCGGCGGCCGGGACGGGGGAGGCGCAGAATCGGGCGTTATGACCGGCTGGAGCCCGGAGAGCGGCGGCCCGTTGCGCGGGCTGCGTGTCGCCGTGTGCGGGTCGGGGGCGGCGGTGCGCCATGCCGGGCGGCTGCTCGCGTCGCTGGGCGCGGTGGCCGAGACCGGGGAAGACGGGTGGCGGGAGGCGGACGGCGTCATCGACGCCTCGGGTGCTGTGCCCTCCACAGTGGACATTCCCGTGGTGCGCACGGTCGACACGACGGCGCTGGAGGACTGGGCCTCCTCGGGGGCGATGATGCTGACCGGGCGGCGGGACGGGCCGCCGCTGCGCTGCCCGGGGCAGCCCGCGAGCCTGGGCTGGGGCGCCTTGCTGGCGACGGAGCTGCTGGCGCGGGTCGGCGGGCGGGCGGTGATGCTGCCGGGCCCCCGCGTGCTGGCGGAACGGGCGGCGCTGGCGGGCCTGCACCGGAACGCGCCGTGCTCGGCGGACGGGCGCTTCGTCGTCCCGGCCGCACCCGCCCAGGGCGAGCCGGACTGGCCGATCGTCCTCAATGGACTCGTGCGGAGAGCGCTTTCCGTCGAACGGCCGGGGCTCGTGCCTCGCCGGCACTGGCACTTCCCGGCGACCGTCGTCGTGGACCTGACGTCGTGCTGGGCGGGGGCGCTGTGCGGGCACCTGCTGACGCTCGTCGGGGCGCGGGTGATCAAGGTGGAGGACCCGGCGCGCCCGGACCCGGCCAGGAACGGGCCGCCGGAGTTCTTCGACCTGCTGCACGCGGGGCAGGAGTCGGTCAGTCCCGGGGAGCGGGGGCTGGACCGCCTGCTGCGGAAGGCCGACATCGTCCTGGAGGACGGGGAGGGGGGTGTCTGGGCCGCCCCGGACGTGGCCCTGCCGGACTGGGCGGAGGACAACGCGGGCCGTCGCGGGGCGGGTGGCGCCTGCTGGGTGCGGATCGACGGCGGCTCGGGCGACGAGGCGGCGGCCGCGGTGGGGCTGGTGGCCTTCGACGCAGAAGCCGGGGTGCCCGCGCCCTGCGGGGACGCCATCGCGGAGCCGCTGGCCGGGGTGCACGCAGCGCTCGCCGCGGTGGCGTGCCGCCTGGGTGGTGGGCGCTGGGTGGCGGAGCTGCCCTTGCGGGCTCAGGCGGCCGCGGCGCTGATGGGTTCGCTGGAGCCGGGTGTGGCGCCGTCGCCGGCTCCGCCTGTGGCGCGGCGGCCGGCGGGGCGGGCGCCGGAGCCGGGTGCGGACACGGTGAGGGTGGTGCGGGAGCTGGGGTTGGGGTGATCAGTCGTCGTGCTCGCTGCGCTGGCGTGCCGCCTCGGTGGGGGACGGCGGAGCTGCCTCTGCGGGCTCAGGCTGCCGCGGCGCTCGTGGGTTCCCTCGAACTGGCCGTGCGGACACGGCTCGGCGGCCGGCGGGGCGGGCACCGGAGCCGGGTGCGGATACGGCGCGGGTGGCGCGGGAGCTGGGGTTGGGGTGATCAGTCCTCGGTGACCGGCTCGACGCGCCGCGGCATCAGCACCAGCGCGCCGATCCCGAGCACGCCCAGCACGACGAGCCCGAGGAACACGTGGTGCGTCGCGGCCTGCAGGGCTTCGCGGACGTACGCCGCGACGTCCGCCCGTTCCGGCTGGCCGCCGAGCACGAGGCTCGTCGCGTCGGCGCTGCGCGGCAGTTCGGCCGACACCCCGGCGGGCGGGCTGGCGAACCGCGCGGCAAGCGTCGCGTTGGCGATCGCGCCGAAGACCGCCGCGCCGACCGCACTGCCCAGCGAGCGGCTGAACATGTTCGCGCCCGTCACGACCCCGCGCTGCGACCACCCGACGGTCGACTGCGCCGCCACCAGCGTGGGGCTCGCACACAGGCCCAGCCCCACGCCGAGCACGAACGACGCCCCCGCCGCCACCCAGATCGACGTGCCCTCGCGCAGCAGCAGCGCCGTCAGCGCGGCGCCCGCGATCACGAACACGATCCCGATCAACGCCGTGTCGCGGAACCCGATCCGCAGGTAGATCCGCCCGGACACGGTGGCGGCCAGCGGCCAGCCGACGGTGAGCGCGGCGAGCGCGAACCCGGCGACGACCGGCCCGGTGCCGAGCACGCCCTGCGCGTACGTCGGCAGGTAGGAGCTCAGCCCGATCAGCAGCGCCCCCACCACGAACGCGATCAGGTTGCCGCCGGTGAGCACGCGCCGGCTGAACACCCACAGCGGCAGCACCGGCTCGGCGGCCCGCCGTTCCGCGAAACCGAACACCGCCAGCAGCACCACGGCGAACACGAAGATCACCAGCGACGGGACCGACAGCCACGGCCACGCCACGCCACCTTCGAGCAGGCCCAGGATGAGCAGCGAGAACCCGCCGGTGAGCAACGCGGCCCCGGCGTAGTCGACGCGGTGGGCCCGGCGCCGCACCGACTCCGGGAAGTGCCGCACCAGCATCCACACCGCGACCGCGCCGAGCGGCAGGTTGATGAAGAAGATCAGCCGCCACGACAGGTACTCGGCGAACAACCCGCCCAGCGCCGGGCCGAGCACGGACGCGATGCCCCACACGCTCGCGACGTAGCCCTGCACGCGTGCCCGCTCTTCCAGCGTGTACAGGTCACCGACGACGGTCATGCTGATCGGCTGCACGGCACCGGCCCCGATGCCCTGCACCGCGCGCGCGGCGATCAGCACCGGCATGCTCCACGCCGCCCCGCACAGCACCGAGCCCAGCAGGAACACGCCGATCCCGAAGAACAGCACCGGTTTGCGGCCGAGCGAGTCGGCGAACTTGCCGTACAGCGGCACGGTCACCGCCTGCGTCAGCAGGTAGACCGAGAACAGCCAGGGGAACTGGGAGAAGCCGCCGAGGTCGCGGACCACCGAGGGGACGGCGGTGGCGATGATCGTCGAGTCGAGCGCCACGAGCCCGGTACTGAGCATGATCGCCACGAGGACCGGGCCCCGCTCCGAACGCAGTCCGACACCGCTCACCGCCATTTCGACCCCTCTCAGCCGAGACGGGACAACTCCGTGCCGCCGCGAGGCATTCCCGGGGAGGACGAAACGGACATCCCCGGGAACGCCCTCGGCGGTCACTCCTCGTGGGCCGTGGCGACCGACTCGTCACGCCACGGCGCGATGTCGTCGGCCATCCGCGCGACCTTGACCTCCCAGCGGTCGAAGGCGTCGCGGCCCAGCAGCAGGTGCTGGGGCAGCTTGTCCCCGCTGGTCACGCGGTGGATGAGGGCGGCGCCGCGGACCGGGTCGCCGAGCTGGGTGTGGTTGGCCTCGTCGATCCAGTCCAGCGTCGCGTGGGCCGGCGTGCCGTCGTACTCCGGGATCCGGTGCGCGGCCACGGACAGCGACGACCGGTCGAGGAAGTCGGTGCGGAACACCCCGGGCTCCACGACCATGCTCTGAATCCCGAACGGCTCCAGCTCCGCCGACAGCGCCTCGCTGATCCCGGCGACGGCGAACTTCGACGCGCTGTACATGCTCACCCCCGGTTCGCCCTCGAACCCGGAGCGCGAACCGATGTGCACCAGCTTGCCGCCGCCCTGCGCCCGCATGACGGGCAGCACCGCGCGGGTGACGTTGATCAGGCCGAAGACGTTGAGGTCGAACAGCGAGCGGGCCTCGGCGTCGGTGATCTCCTCCAGCGCGCCGAGCAGGCCGCGGCCGGCGTTGTTGACCAGCACGTCGATGCGGCCGAAGCGGTCGGTGACCTGCCGCACAGCGGCGGGGATGTCGTCGGCGCGCGTCACGTCGAGCGCGACGGCGAACACGCGGCCCTTCAGGTCCTCGGGCAGGCGGTCCGGGTTGCGGACGGCCACCGCGACGTCCTCGCCCCCGGCGACCGCCGCGCGGGCGATCTCCGCGCCGAGACCACGGGAGGCACCGGTGACGAACCAGACGGACATGGTTGGCTTTCCTTTCCTCAGGTTTTTTCGTTGGCACCAACCACTTCACCAGTCGCAAGGGGCTCGCGGGGCCGCGAAAAGCGCCTCCGTTGTCGGGGGACAAGGAGGGCCACCTTCGGCCGTTTCGGCCTGGTTAGCATGAGGCATGACCGAGCGCGTTTTCGTCGACAAGCAGCACCCGCGGGCGTACCAGGCGCTGCTGGACGTGGCGAAGGCCGCGCGGGCGGCGGCACGGGAGGCCGGGCTCGACCGCGGGCTGGTGGAGCTGGTGAACCTGCGGGTCTCCCAGCTCAACCGGTGCGCCTACTGCCTCGCCCTGCACACCGAGGCGCTGCACAAGCTGGGTGAGACCCGGCTCGCCGTGCTCCCCGCGTGGGACGAGACCGACCTGTTTTCGCCGGTGGAGAGCGCTGCGCTGCGCCTTGCCGAGTCGCTGACCACCCTGCCGGACACCGCGGCTCAGGACGCGGCGTACGCGCAGGCCGCCGAGGTGCTCACGCCGGACCAGCTTTCGGCCGTGGAGTGGGTGGTCGTCACCATCAACGCGTTCAACCGCGTCTCGATCGGCAGCAGGCACCCCGTCACCGGTCTGTCAGCCTAGCCGTTCCTCCAGCCAGCGCAGCGTTTCCGGGCGCACCTGGTCGGCGATGTCGCCCTGCTCCGGGTGCTTGCGCAGGTACGCCGCGAACAGCGGGCACACGGGCACGAGCCGCCTGCCCTCGCCGCGGATGTCGGCGAGCGCCTCGGTGACGATCTTCGTGCCGAGGCCGTGGCCGGCGAACGCGTCGAAAACCTCGGTGTGGTAGACGACCCGCTGCCCGTCTCTGTCCACATAGGACGCGAAACCGGCGAGCTCGCCGTCGACCGTGATCTCGTACCGGTGCTCGTCCTCGTTGCGGCGGACGGTCGTGCTCATCGGATCTCCTCGTGCCGGAGGTTGCGGCGGGGCAGGATGCGGGTGCGGGGCAGCTCGGGCGCGGGCAGGCGGTCGCCGGGGTAGCCCTCGACCCGGCCGAACCGGTCCGAGCCGGCCTGCCACGCCTCGCGGAACTCGGCGATCTCCTCGTGGCTGCGGCCGACGAAGTTCCACCACATCACGATCTCCTCGCCGAACGGCGGGCCGCCGAGCACGAGGACCCGGGCGGGTTCGTCGGCCGCCAGGTCGAGGCGGCCGGCGCCGGGCGGGAGGTAGGCGAGTTCACCGCTGTGCAGCGTCGCACCCGCGACCGTGACGCTGCCGGTGTCCTGCAGCACGCCGTGTTCGAAGGCCGGGTCCACCTCCAGCGACAGCCGGGCGCCGGGTTCGAGCGTGAGTTCCGCGCCGAGCAGGGGAGTGCTGGTCGCGACCGGGGAGGTGCTGCCGGCGAGGCTGCCGAGGAACACCCGCGCGGTGGCGCCCGGCAGCCCGGTCAGCGGGGGCGCGTAGTGCTGGAAGTCCCGCGGGTCGTCCCGGTGCCCGGCGGGGAGCGCAATCCAGAGCTGGACCCCGTGCAGCGTCGTGGTGTCCGGAGTGGACACTTCCGAGTGCGCGATGCCGTGGCCCGCGGTCATGAGGTTGAGCTCGCCGGGCCGGACGAACGCGTGCGTGCCGAGGCTGTCGCGGTGTTCGACCTCGCCGCTGAACAGCCAGCTCGCGGTCTGCAGCCCGGTGTGCGGGTGCGGCGCGACGTCCATGCCGCCCGACGCGGCGACGTCCTCCGGGCCGTAGTGGTCGGCGAAGCACCAGGCGCCGATCAGCGAGCGTTCGCGCTGGGGCAGCGTGCGGCGCACGCGCATCGCCCGCGGCCCGCCCAGCGGCACGTCACGCGGGGTGAGCACGGTGGCCGTGCCGCCCCCGTCCCCGCACACCAGCGCGGCGGGTGCGGTCTCGGTGTTGCTCATGCGGTCCTTCCGGTCACCTGCTGGGTCTTCTCGTGAGACCCTGCGGTCATGAAGCGTACCTCGTTCGCGCGCTGGCCCTGCTCGATCGCGCGCACCATGGACCTCCTCGGTGACTGGTGGACCCCGCTGGTGCTGCGGGAGTGCTTCTACGGCATCAGCCGGTTCGACGAGTTCCAGCGGGAGCTGGGCATCGCGCGGACCACGCTGACGGACCGGCTGCGGCGGCTCGTCGAGGAGGGGCTGCTGGAGAAGCGCGCCTACCAGCGGGAACCGGTGCGGTACGACTACGTGCTGACCGAAAAGGGGCGCGACTTCTTCGGGGTGCTGGCCGCGATGTCGCGCTGGGGTGACCGGTGGCTCGCGGAGGAGGCGGGCCCGCCGGTGACCTTCCACCACGACGCGTGCGGGCACGACACCCACGCCGAGGTGGTGTGCGCGCAGTGCCGCGAGCCGCTGGAGGCCGAGGACGTCCGGATGCGGTTCGGACCCGGCTACCCGCCGAAGCTCGCCGCGCGGCCGGACGTCCAACGGCGGTTCAACCGGCCCTTGACAAGCTGAGTCCATCTAAGCAACTCTCCTCGTATGGAGTGGACCGGCGCGCGGTACGCGGATTGCCCGACGGTCGAGGCGAGCACGTGGATCGGCGCGCCGCCGGAGCGGGTGTGGCGGTTCGTCAGCGACATCGGCCTGATGCCCTCGCTCAGCAGCGAGCTGCGGGAGACCGAGTGGCTCGACGGCGCGACCGGGCCGGCCGTGGGCGCGCGGTTTGTCGGGCGGAGCGAGCACGAGGCGTTCGGCCGCTGGGAGACGACGTCGCACGTCGTCGAGTGTGAGCCGGGACGGGTGTTCGCGTGGGCGGTGTCCGATGTGGACGAACCGGCCGCGGTGTGGCGCTTCACGCTCGCACCGGCGGACGGCGGCACGCGGCTGACGCAGTGGATGCAGCTCGGGCCCGGCCGGTCCGGGTTGTCGGTCGCGATCGACCGGATGCCGGACAAGGAGCAGAAGATCGTGTTCGTCCGGCTGCGTGAGTTCGAAGGCGCGATCCAGCACACGCTCGCCGCGCTGAAGGACCTCGCCGAGGACGGTGCGTGATGCGCACGGCGACGACCATCGAGGCGTCCGGTGGGCCGTGGCGCGAGACGGTCGAATTCGTGGCAGAGGCCGAAAAACTGGGTCTCGACGTGTGCTGGGTCGCGGAGGCGTGGGGTTCGGACGCGCCGTCACCGCTGGGTTTCCTGGCCGCGCGGACGGAACGGATCCTGCTTGGTTCGGGGGTCATCCAGCTCGGCACGCGCTCGCCGGTCGCGATCGCGCAGACGGCGATCACGTTGTCGCAGCTGTCGGAGGGTCGGTTCCTGCTGGGGCTGGGCGCGTCCGGGCCGCAGGTGATCGAGGGGCTGCACGGCGTGCCGTTCGCGCGGCCGCTCGCGCGCATGCGGGAGACGGTGGAGATCGTCCGGCAGGCGTTCGGCGGCGGCAAGATTTCGTTTGAGGGTAAGGAGTTTCGACTCCCGCTGCCGGGTGGCGACGCGGTGCCGATGCGGTTGTCGGCGCGTCCGGAGCACGAAATCCCGATCTATGTGGCGGCGCTGTCCCCGGCGATGCTGCGGTTGACGGGCGAGGTCGCGGACGGCTGGCTGGGCACGAGTTTCGTGCCGGAAGGCGCGGGGCAGGCGTATTTTTCGCACCTGGACGAGGGATTGGCGCGGGCCGGGCGGTCGCGTGCGTCGCTGGATGTGTGCCAGGGCGCGGAAGTGGCGTTCGTCGAGGACGAGGACGCGTTGCGGGTGTACGTGGCGGGGCGGAAGAAGGAGCTGGCGTTCAGCCTCGGCGGCATGGGCTCGGCGGGCACGAACTTCTACTCGGACGCGTACGGCAGGCAGGGCTGGGCGGAGGTGGCGGCGGAGGTCCGGCGGCGCTGGCAGGCGGGGGATCGTGAGGGGGCCGCCGAGCTGGTGACGGAGGAAATGGTCCTCGCCACGACGCTCATCGGCACGGAGGAGATGGTGCGTCGCCGGTTGGCCGTGTGGCGCGATGCAGGCGTGAACACCGTGCGGTTGTACCCGGCGGGGGAGACGCTGGGGGAGAAGCTCGAGACGCTGGGGCGGGCGGTGGAGTTGGTGCGGGAGGTCGGGGGTTGAGGTTCTAGGGCCGGGCTTCGCGGTGGGCCTGGCGCTGGCTCTGAAGATCCGCGAGCACGGTCGAGGTCGAGAAGATCAACGACCCGCCTTCAATGCCAGGAACGCGATCCTCACCAACGGTGGCCTCCGAAACCGATCGACGCGTCGGGCAGCAGGACGGGCTCGTCCAGGTCCGCCAGCCATTCGCTGGGGTCGTCGTTCGCGGCCAGGTCCTCGGCATTCCCGTGCGACAGGAACCAAACCGCGACGCCGAGCAGGCTGACCAGGACGAGCTTGCGCCGCACAACGCGGTCCGCCGCACCGGTCCACAGCACCGCCTCACTCACGCGCGAACCGGCCCCACACCTTCCCCGCCGCGCCGGAAACCGCTTCCCCGACCTCGTTCAGCACCTTCGCGAGCGGGTCCGCCGACGTGGCGAGTGCTTCCTTGTACGAGCGGGCCGCCGACTTCAGGTCCTCGCTCCAGTCGGTGGCCGGCTGGTCGTCCTCGCGGCGGGGGTACTCGCCCGCCAGGATCGCCCGGTACTCCTCGCCCGCGGCCCACCGCTGCAGCTGCGCCGCCCGCACCACGGCGAGCGGGTGGTTCATCCCCTCCACGTACCGCAGCTTGTGCAGGCTGTCCCGCACGTCCTCCACCGACTCGTACTCCGCCGCCTGCTCCAGGAACGACCGGACGTCCACGCGCCCCGGATCGACCCCGCCCGCCAGCAGCACGTGCACCCGCAACGCCGCCGCCGGGTCCTGGCCGCACAGCAGGCCCGCGCGATCGCACGAAAGCTCCGCCTTCCGGAACCACTCGCGCAGCGCCGCGACGATCACCCGCAACCCCAGCGCCCCCGCGGGCAGCCACGCCATCGACACCTGCACCTGCAGCAACCGCAACATCATCGTCCGGTACACGGCGTGCCCGGACAGCACGTGCCCCATCTCGTGCCCCAGCACGAACCGCAGCCCGTCCAGGTCGAGCAGGTCGACCGCCGCGCTCGACAGCACGATGAACGGCTCGTCCATCCCGATCGCCATCGCGGTGACGTCCGGGTCCCGCGCCACGAACACGTTCGGCACGCGCTCCAGGTCCAGCACCTCCGCGCACTCGTGCCGCAGCCGGTCCAGCTCCGGGTACTGCCGCGGCCCGACGCGGATCGCCGACGCGAGCGCCATCAGCCGCTCGCCGCGTTCGCTGAACGCGCCGGCCACCGTCTTGAGCACCTGCGCGAACCCCGGCACCGCCCGCAGGGTCGCGAGCGCGCCGCGGTCGACGGGGTGTTCGTAGGCCCGCGGGCTGATGCCGGGGAAGCGCACGAGGGCGCGCGTGATCTCCACGGGAAGGAGATCGGCCCGGCGGGCGAAGTGTTTCAGGCCCAGGCGGTGACCGTGCGCCGGACGGGCCGCTGGTTGCCGTCCGTCGCGAACAGCTCCGGCGAGCGGCTCCTGATCCGCTCCACGTCCTGGAAAACCAGGCGCAGGTGGGCCCGCATCGCGGCCACGCTCGCCTCGTAGTCGGTCGCCGCGAGGGCGTCCACGATCGCCGTGTGCTGGTCGATCAGCGCCGACACCGGGCTGACCATGCGCATCCCCAGCCGCCGCGCGCGGTCGAGGTGCGCCTTGGCGGAAACGACCGTGCGCCACGCGTTCCCGTGCCCGCCCGCGGTCAGCAGCAGCTGGTGGAACTCCTCGTCGAGCTGGAAGAACCGCTCCACGTCGCCGTCGACCGCCCGCTGCTCGTCCAGCAACCGCCGCAACGTGACGAGCATGCCGTCGTCCAGCCGCTCCACCGCGTCCGCCAGCGACGCCACCTCGACGGCCTCCCTGACGAACTGGGCGTCCGCCACGCGCTGCAGGTCCACGCGCGACACGAACGTTCCCAGCTGCGGGAACACCTGCACCAGCTCCTCCTCGGCGAGCAGCAGCAACGCCTCCCGCACCGGGGTCCGGCTCACCGACAGCTCCGCGGCCAGCTCGTTCTCCGACAGGGGCGCACCGGGGGGCAGCTTCAGCGTGATGATCCGGTTCCTCAGCTCCCGGTGCACGACGACGCGTGCCGAAGGTTTCCCCGCTGCTCTCGCCATTGGCCCACCTTACCGGGGACGACAGGTCTTGACAGGACATGTATGGCAGTACTTGTATACCGCGTCCCAGCCGCACCACAACAGAAGGACAGCGCGGGACTTGGTCGCGGTGGAGGCCGCCCTCACCGGCAGGGCGCAGTTGAAGGTCGTGGTGGACCTGCGGGGTCACCATGAACGGCGCCTTGCCTAGGCTCGGGCCATGAGTGTGCACCGACGTGACGCCGACGCGACGCGCGAAAAGATCCTCGCCGCGGCGGTCGTCGAGTTCACCGAGCACGGCTACGCCCGTGCGGGGGTGCGGCAGATCGCCGAGCGGGCGGGCGTGACGGCGATGATGATCAACCGCTACTTCGGTTCCAAACAGGGACTTTTCGCCGAGGCGGTGCACCGGTCGTTCGCCCCGCCGACGATCGTCGGGGACGAGCGCCGCGGCCTGCCGGACGCCTTCGGGCACGCGCTCGCCGAGCGCACGGCGCCCGGCGCGGAACGGCTCGACCCGTTCCTGCTGATGCTGCGTTCCGCGGCCGACCCCGAGGCCGCGGAGATCGTCCGCGAGGGGATCGAAACGCACGTGGGCGCCCGCTTCGCGGCACTGCTCGACGGTCCCGACGCCGAGGTGCGCGCCCAGCTCGGGCTCGCGCTGGCGGCGGGCACCTGGCTCCTGCGCGCGGTCATCGGCACCGGTGCCCTCGCCGGAGCGGGCAACGACCGGCTCGCGGACCTGCTGAGCGACATGCTCCAGCCGCTCGTGGAGCCCTAGAACGCCGACCGGACCAGGCCGCCGTCGACGCGGATGGTCGCCCCGCTGACGTACTGGGCGTAGCCGCTGCACAGGTACGCCACGGCCGCCGCGATCTCCTCCGGCCGGCCGAACCGCTGCTGGTCGTTCGGGAGGAAGGCCTCGACGGCGTTCGGCTCGACCTCCTCCCAGGTGGCGCCCCACCCGCGGTCCGGCGCGAGCCCCAGCACGTAGTCCCGCGTCGCCTCGACGAGGATCGCGCCCGGCGAGACCACGTTGGAGGTGACGCCGGTGCCCCGCAGTTCACGGGCGAGCGACACGGCGAGGTTGTGCCGGGCGGCCAGCGTGGCGTTGTACTGGGGATGGGCGTTCATCGGCTGGATCGCGAGGCCGCCGCCGATCGTGATCACCCGGCCCCAGCCGCGTTCGCGCATGCCGGGGACGAGGTGCCGGATCATCCGGACGCCCGAGACGACGTTGACGTTGTAGGTGTCGCTCCACTCGGCCGGCGTGGCGTCCGCCCACGACACGTGCCGGTAGAAACCCGCGTTGTTGACGAGGATGTCGATGGGGCCGTGTGCGGCCGCTGCCCGCGCGACGGCGGCGGCACCTTCGTCGCCGGCGAGGTCGCCCACGACCGTGTCGGCGGTCCCGCCGTTCGCGCGGATCGCCTCCGCGACGGCCCGCACGCGGTCTTCGTGCCGCCCGTGGACGACGACCGCGGCGCCCTCGGCGGCCAGCAGCTTCGCGGTGGCTGCCCCGAGCCCGGCGCTCGAACCGGTGACAAGGGCGCGTTTTCCCTGCAGATCGAGGTTCATGAGGCTAAGTCTACACCTGTAGACTTGTGGCTCAGGCGGAGACGAACGCGACCTTCCCCGCCTCCAGTGCCACCGCGACCGTCCCGTCCTGGCGGACCGTCAGTCCGTGCGGCTCCGACTCGGGCGTCGGCAGGGTCAGGTGCTCGAACGCGCCGTCGGCGTCGAGGTGGCCCACGCGGTTCGCGCCCCACTCCGTGAACCAGCACCCGCCGCGCCCATCGGCGGCGACGGCGTGCGGCCGCGCGGCGCGGTCGGGCAGCGGGAACTCCTCGATCCGCCCGTCCGCGCGACGCCGCGCGAGCTATCCCGCCGCGATCTCCGTGCACCACACCTCGCCGTCCGGCCCGCACGCGATGCCGACCGGCGCGGCCTGTGCCGTGGGCAGCGGAAAACACACTCCACCTGCCCGTCGACGGTGACCCGCGCGAGCGCGCCCGCCTGGTTCAGCGTCAGCCACAGGGCCCCGTCGGCGCCCGCCGCGATCGCCGAGGGGTAGCTGTCCTCGACGCCGAGCGGGAACTCCGTGACCGCACCGTCCACCGTCACCCGCGCCACTCGGCCGGTGTTCATCTCGGTGCACCACAACGCCCCGTCGGGACCGGCGGTGATCCCGTACGGTCCGCACCCCGGCGCCAGCGCGACCTTCCGCACCTCGCCGCCGGTCGTGACGCGCCCCAGCGCGTGCTCCCGCAGCAGCGTGCACCACAACGCACCGTCCGGACCGGCCGTGATCACCGAAGGCCCGTCGCCCACGTCGAACACGTCGACCTCCCCGCCGTCGACCCTCGCGATCCGACCACTGTGGACCAGCGTCACCCACAGCGCGCCGTCCGGTCCGGTCGTGACGCCGTAGGGGCCGGAACCGGGCAGGGAGATCTCTTCGCAACGCATGCCGCCACTGTGCCATCCCCTTGTGACCGCCCGTCCCGTGGCGCATCATCGAGCGATGAGCGGCGCGCAGCCCGCCGGCGCCGCCGACGTGTGGACGACGTCGGCGGTCGCCGACTCGCGGGCGTTCGAGTACTGGCGGGACCTGATCTGCGACACCTTCGTGCAGCTGTCCGCCGCGCCCACGCGGCCGGGCCGGTTCGCGGGCCGGCTCGTGCACGCCGACCTCGGCTCGTTCGAGATGACCACCGTGCACGCGGGCGGCCAGCGCGTCCGGCGCACGCGGCAGCTGATCGCTCGTGCGGGGGAGGAGTACCTGCTCGCGAGCATCCAGCTCGCCGGGCGGGGCCGGGTCGAGCAGGACGGGCGCGTCGCCGAGCTGAACCCCGGCGAAATGGCGCTCTACGACAGCACCCGCCCGTACACGCTGCACTTCGACGACGCCTTCGAGCAGGTCGTGGTCCAGGTGCCGCTCACCGGGATGCTCGCCGAGACCGGCCTGCGGGACGCCCGCGGGGTCACCGCCGTGAAGCTCGGCGGCACCAGCCCGGCCGGGGTCGTCGCCCAGTTCTTCGCGGGACTGGCCCGGCTCCAGCAGGCCGACCCGCTGGGCGCGGCGGCGCTCGCCGGGCAGGGCCGCGGGCTGATGGCGTCCGCGCTCGCGTTGTCCGCGGGCCGGGCCCCACGCGGGAACGTGCTGGACCGGCAGCGCGTGTCGTCGTTCCTGCGCACCGCTCACACCGATCCCGAACTGTCCGTGGACGACGTCGCGCGCGCCTTCGCCATCTCCCGCCGCACGCTGTACCGGCTGTTCGAGGACACCCCGGGCGGTGTGCTGGCGCTGCTGCGCCGCATCCGCGTGGAACACGCGAAGTCGTTGCTGCGCGCCGATCCCCGGCGCCCGCTGGAATCGGTCGCGCACGCGTGCGGGTTCGCGGGCGAGCGCCAGTTCTACCGCGTCTTCCGGCAGGAGACCGGCCGCACGCCCGGCGAATGGCGTGGCACGGCCGGTCGGTGACCTGGCACGGGCTGTCGGTCCGCAACCCCGGCCGGACGGCCGATAGTGGGCGCCAGGTTTCCCGCTCACTCCGGAGGTTCCCGTGACAGAACAGGTGCGTGTGGCCGTCGTGCAGGCCGAGCCGCGGTGGCTGGACCTGGCCGCCGGGGTCGACCAGGTGGTCGGCCTGATCGCGGACGCCGCCGCGGGCGGTGCCCGGTTGATCGCCTTCCCCGAGACGTTCCTGCCCGGCTACCCGTGGTGGATCTGGCTCGACTCGCCCGCGTGGGGCATGCGGTTCGTGCCGCGGTACAGCGAGCAGTCGATGACCCGCGACGGCGCCGAAATGACCCGCATCGCCGCGGCCGCCGCGGAGCACGGCGTGCACGTGGTGCTCGGGTTCAGCGAGCGCGCCGGCGGCAGCCTGTACATGGCGCAGGCGTTCATCGACGACGCCGGGCGCGTGCTGTCGGTGCGCCGCAAGCTCAAGCCGACGCACGTCGAGCGCAGCGTCTTCGGCGAGGGCGACGGCAGTGATCTCCAGGTGCACGACACGAAGCTGGGCAGGCTCGGCGGGCTGAACTGCTGGGAGCACTTCCAGCCGCTGACGAAGTACACGATGTACAGCCTGGGGGAGCAGATCCACGTCGGCTCGTGGCCGAGCTTTTCGGTGTACCGGGGCGCGGCGAAGGCGCTCGGGCCGGAGGTGAACAACGCCGCGAGCCTCGTCTACGCGGTGGAGGGGCAGACGTTCGTGCTCGCCCCGTGTGCCGTCGTGGGCGAGGCGGCGCACGAGCTGTTCTGCGACACGGAGGGGAAGAAGCAATTGTTGTTGCAGGGCGGTGGTTTCGCCCGCGTCTACGGGCCGGAGGGCAGCGAACTGGCGGAGCCGCTGGGCGAGACCGAGGAGGGGCTGCTGTTCGCCGACCTCGACTTCTCGCTTATCGCGATCGCCAAGTCCGCCGCGGATCCCGTGGGCCACTACTCCCGGCCGGACGTGTTCCGGTTGCAGGTCAACTTCTCGCCGAACCCCCGGATCGTCCACAGTGGAGCCGAATTCGAGGACGTCGAGCCGGTCGTGGTGGAGGTGGACTGAGGAAGTCGGCGATACCTGACCGTGGCTGCCGGCGCCCCCACCGGCAGCCACGGGTCCCCTCAGCGCACGGTGAACGAGTGCGTGCCGCCCCGGACGGTGAAGCGCTTTCCGTTCACCACCACCGTCCCCGAGGTGTCCTTCGGGGCGGTCACGGTCAGCGACAGCCCACGGCCCGTCTGGCGCCAGCTCACCGTCAACGGCCCGTGCGGCGTCGGCACCTGACCACGCGCCCACGCCACCGAACCCGGGTGCGGTTCGACCGACCACGTGGCGAACCCCGGCGTCACCGGCGTCACGCCGAGCAGGTCGTTCGTCAGCGCGGGCAGCACGCCCGTCGACCAGCCGTGTGCCGCCGACGTGTACGCGCCCTCGTACAGCGAGCCGTCCGGGCCGATGCCCTTCCAGTCCGTCACGCCCGGGTCGTGCCCCGCCATCCAGCCGTACGTCCGCTTGATCTGGTCGATCGCCGAATCCGCCTGGCCCGTCCGGAACCGCGCCTGCAGCTCGGGGTACGACGTGAACGCGTAAACGCGCTTCGAGCCTTCGCCGATCAGGGTGTCGTTGTCCATGAACGCGTTCCCGTACGGCAGTGCGGTGTGCGTGGCCAGGTAGTCCAAAGCGGACTGTGCGCGCGCCTGGTCCGCGACACCGGCCACGACGGCGATGCTGTTGCCGTCCTGCCCGTGCCGAACCGGGCCGTTCGCCGCGTCGAGGTACGCGCCCGCGGCCGGGTCCCACAGGTACGTGTTGATCGCCGTGGAAACCGCCTGCGCCCGCTGCTGCCAGCGGTCGGCGTCGGCCTGGCGCCCGAGCGCCTTCGCCAGCTGTGCGGCGTCGGAAAGCGCTTGCACGTACAGCGCGTTGTAGTACGTGACCTCGCCGTCACGCGGCAGGAACGCGTAGTCGCCGTAGCCGCTCGGGCGCGACAACAGGCCGCGGGAGTCCGTCACGCTCGGGTACCAGCCGTCGAGTGTCTTGGTCAGCGCCCCGTAGTACTGCGCGCCGTAGGCGGTGTCCCCGGTGTAGAGCACGTAGTCCCAGCTGGACGTGACCCACCACAGTGGATAGTCGAACAACGGGAGCGTGTAGTCGTTGATCGACGCGGGCGGGATCCAGCCGTCGGCCCGCTGGTGGTCGGCGAGGTCGGCGAGCACGTTCCGCGCGGCCACGGCGGTGTCGTGGGTCAGGTACGTGGTGCGGCCGGAGACCCCGACGTCGCCGACGTACGGGTCGCGGTCCCGCTTCGCGCCGTCGTGCAGCACCAGCTTGCCCTCCAGCGTCGGGCTGGCGGCGTTGCGCGGCTCGGCGTCGGTGGCGCGGAAGGTGTCCGTGACCAGCTCGTTGGTGTAGGCGGCGCCGTACCAGTACTGGTTCAACTGCGGGTCGGAGGACTCGAACCAGCCGGTGTAACAACTCGTTTCAAAATGATCGGCGCGTCTGCTGGCCGTAGTTGATCAAGTGTGGGCATGCTG
>NZ_BAABIB010000162.1:0-48831 GCF_039542405.1 Amycolatopsis dongchuanensis | reverse complement strand
CACGGGCGAACACGGTGACCATCACCATCTCCGTCGGCGACGACCTCGTCATCGACGTCACCGACGACGGCAGGGGCATGCCCGCCACGGTCGCCCGCAGCGGGCTGCACAACCTCGCCGCGCGTGCCGAGGAGGCCGGGGGCCGTTTCGAGATGTCGGCGGCCGAGACCGGCGGCACCAAGGTCGTGTGGAGCGCGCCGGTCTCCTGACGGCGAGTCCACTGTGGACTACGACGGCCGCACGACGGCGACCGGGCATTCGCTGTGGTGCAGCAGCGCCTGGCTCGTCGAGCCCAGCCCCATCCCGCTGAGCACGTGCCTGCCGCGGGAGCCGACGACGATCAGCTGGGCACCTTCGGCCCTGGCCAGCAGCCCGCGCACCGGCCGGTCGCGCACGACCTCCTGCCGGACCTCGACGTCCGGGTACTTCTCCCGCCAGCCCGCCATGCGCTCGGCCAGCAGCCTGCGCTCGTCCTGCTCGACGGCCTCCCAGTCGACGTCGAACGGCAACGCGGACCACGTCTCGGCGACGGACACGTCCACCCACGTGTGCACCGCGACGAGCGGTACCCCGCGCAACGCGGCTTCCTCGAACGCGAACGCGACGGCGGCTTCGCTGACCTCGGACCCGTCCACGCCGACGACCACCGGGCCGCTCTCGGGCGGCGGGTCCGCGGGCATCCGGCCCCGCACGACCACGACGGGGCTGTGCCCGTGCGCCGCGACGGCGGAGGACACCGAACCGACGAGCATGCCGCGGAACCCGCCGAGCCCCCGCGAACCCAGCACGACCATCAGCGCGTGCGCGGACTCGTCGATCAGCTCCCCCGCGGCGGGGCCGACGCGCAGCTCCGTCTGCAGCTCGACGCCGCCGTCGGCCTCCCACGCCTCGGCCCGCGCCTGCCGCAGCCAGCGGTGCCCCTGCTCGATCAGCGCCTCCAGGATCCCCGCCTCGGCCGAGCCTGCCACGTGCGGGCCGAGCGCGGGCAGGACGCACGCGTTGAACAGGTGCAGCGGGACGTGGCGGCGGACCGCCTCCCGCGCCGCCCACCGGGTCGCGTGCAGCGCCGGTTCGGACCCGTCGACACCGACGACGACCGCTTGCCGTGCTTTCGTCTC
The DNA here is from genome assembly GCF_039542405.1 of Amycolatopsis dongchuanensis. NCBI lineage: Bacteria > Bacillati > Actinomycetota > Actinomycetes > Pseudonocardiales > Pseudonocardiaceae > Amycolatopsis > Amycolatopsis dongchuanensis. The sequence goes on along the minus strand of NZ_BAABIB010000162.1, from coordinate 47,713 downwards.
CACCATGGGTCCCAGCCTCCCGGGGCGCCGGTCACCCGGCACAGGGCCGCCCGTCCCCGCACGCGGGGCCGAAGGGCCTCAAGGGGTTCGCAGCGGCTCAGCCCCGCACGACGGCGACCGGGTACGGGGCGTGGCGCAGCACCCCGTGGCTGGTCGAACCGAGCGCCAGGCCCGCGAACCCGCCGCGCCCGCGGGAGCCGACCACGACGAGCCGCGCGTCCGCGGCCACCGTGACGAGCGCCCGCACCGGCCGCTCCTGCGTGATCCGCTCGTGCACCGGCACGCCCGGATACCGGCGCTGCGCGTCCTCGACCTGACGCCGGGCCTCGGGCGGCAGGCTCACTCCGGCTCGGTGCGCCGCGTGCACGACGACGAGGGGCTCGCCGGCGGCCGCGGCCATCTCGAAGGCGAACCCCACGGCCCGCGCGCACTGCGGCGAACCATCGGCACCGGCCACCACCGGCCCGGTCTCCGGCGGAGCCAAGTCCGGGGTGCGGCCGCGGACGAGGACCACGGGGCACGGGGCCTGCGCGGTGAGCTCCGCGGCCACCGACCCGAGGAGCGCGCCGGCCAACCCGCCGAGCCCACGCGAGCCCACGACGAGCAGTTCGGCGGACTCCGCGGCCCGCAGCAGGTGGTCGCGCGCCAGCCCGGTCCGTTGCGCGGTCTGGACACTGACCTGCGGTGCGGCCTCGTGCGCCGCCTTTTCCGCCTCCGCGAGCCACTCCGCGCTCAGTTCGAGCAACGTGTCGCCATAGGTCCGCGGCAGCCGGACCGGGGTGTAGGGCTCGGGCGAAGGCACGAAGCACGCGTGCAGCACCAGCAGCACCGCGTCCCGGCGGGCGGCCTCGCGGGCCGCCCACTGGACCGCTCGCAACGCCGAGGGCGAGCCGTCGATCCCCGCGACCACGGTGCGCCGCGACGGTTCAGTGGTCACCGCCGCTCCGTTCGGACAGCGCGGGCGCGGGACGGCTCACCGGGGTCGCGGTGACCGGGTACCCCAGCCGCAGGACCAGCTGCGGGTGCCCGGGCAGCAGCAGCCGTTCGGTCAGCCCGGCCCGCACCTCGGGCAGCCGCAGGGGCTGGGTCAGCACGGACCCGGCGAGTCCGCGCGTCACCGCCGTGAGCCACACGAGCTGCAGAGCGCGGCCCGCCAGCAGGTGGTCCGTGCGGGTGTCGCCGGGCGTGAGGACGATCAGCAGCCGTTCGGCCGCCAGGCGCTCGGTGAGCGTGATCGTGTCGGGCAGGTGCGTGGTGGCGCGGACCAGACCACCCCACGGCAGGGTCGGCTCGGCGGGCAGCGGGTGCCGGAACTGGTCCGACCACGCCTGCAGCTCACGCTGGTAGGCCCGGTCGTCCCGCAGCACCTGGCCGGCCTGGCCGAACAGCTCGGCCAGCACCGGGGATTCGAGGCGGGTGTCGACCGCCCGCAGTTCCGTGCCGGGCGTGTCGTTCGCGCGCACGAGGTCGCGCAGCACCGCGTCGGTGACCGGGTGCAGGCTGAACGGGGCGCGGTAGCTGCGCCGCCGGAAGATCGCCGAGTACCGCGCGACTTCGTCCTCCGTGGCTTCGCGGCGCCCGTCCGCCACCACGCGGGCGACGAGATCGGGGCGTGCCGCGTCGGGGAACAGCGTGACCCGCGCGTCCCAGCCCAGTGTGCGCACGGCCAGTTCCAGGTCGGCGAGCGCGGCACCACACGAGATCATCTGGTCGCGGCCCGCCGGGTCGTGCCGCGGCAGCCGCGCCTCGGTCCGTTCGAAGAGGTCCGCCCCGTCCGGGCGGACCTCGACCGTCCACGGCTGGCTGTTGTGCACGGACGGTGCCCTGCTGACAGCGCGCGCCAGCACGCTGACCTCGGTGGCCGACCACGTCATGGCCCCCGCCTCTCTGCTCTCGTGTTCCTGCCACCCAGGTTTCCCGTGCCGGTGCCGTCGGCGGTAGGGTCCGGCGTCCCGGCGACGAGGGCCTTTCGCCGCCGCGGGCCCGGGCGATCGAGGCCCTTCGGCCCTGTCTCCCGCCACGCGGAACCCCCAAGCTGCGGGTCGTGACCGAGATGCGTGTCTGGCGGGTGGACCGGCCGGGCCTGCCCGGGACCCGGAAGTTCGAGCTGCGCACCGAGGCCGTGCCCACGCCACGTGACGGGGAAGTGCTGGTGCGGGTGCGGGCGTGCGGCGTGTGCCGGACGGATCTCCATGTGCTCGAAGGGGATCTGCCCGTGCACCGGCGCGGAGTCGTGCCGGGGCACGAGGTCGTCGGCGAAGTGGTGCGGGCCGCCGCGGGGTTCGCCGAAGGTGACCGGGTGGGCGTGGCCTGGCTGCGCGGCACCTGCGGGCGGTGCCGGTACTGCCGTTCCGGCGCCGAAAACCTGTGCTCCGGCTCGACCTACACCGGCTGGGACGCCGACGGCGGCTACGCGGACTACACGACCGTGCCCGCCGCGTACGCGCACCGGCTGCCCGACGGGTACTCCGACGCCGAACTGGCCCCGCTGCTGTGCGCGGGCATCATCGGGTTCCGGGCGCTGCGGCGGGCATCCCTGCCCGCGCAGGGGCGCCTGGGCATCTACGGCTTCGGCGCCAGCGCCCACCTCGCCGCCCAGGTGGCGCTCGCCGAGGGCGCGACCGTGCACGTGCTCACCCGCAGCGCCGAAGCCCGGCGGCTCGCGCTGGAGCTGGGCGCGGCCTCCGCCGGTGACGCCGCGGACGAGCCGCCTGAGCCACTCGACGCCGCGATCCTCTTCGCCCCGGCCGGGGAGCTGGTGCTGCCCGCGCTCGCCGCGCTCGATCGCGGCGGGACGCTCGCGATCGCCGGGATCCACCTCACCGGCATCCCGCCGCTGGACTACCAACGGCACCTGTTCCAGGAACGCCAGCTGCGCAGCGTCACCGCCAACACCCGTGAAGACGCGCGGGACTTCCTCGCCTTCGCCGCCGGGCGCCACCTGCACGTCGTGACGAGCCCGTACGCCCTCGCCGACGCCGACCGCGCGCTCGCGGACCTGGCCGCGGACCGGGTGCACGGCGCCGCCGTGCTGCGCCCCTGAGCGGAAAAGATGACCTTGGTCCTCCGCCGTGGGGACCAAACGCCGCGACGGGGTACCCCGGGCGCGACCTAGCCTGGCCGAACCGACCGCGGGGAAAGGTGATGACCTTGATCAAGGTGTTCCTGGTGGACGACCACGAGGTCGTCCGGCGCGGCGTGGCCGACCTGCTGGAGGCCGACCCCGAGCTGACCGTGGTCGGCGAGGCCGCCACCGCGGCGCAGGCGCTGGCCCGCATCCCGGCCCTCCGCCCGGACCTGGCGCTGCTGGACGTGCGGCTGCCCGATGGCAACGGGGTGGAGCTGTGCCGGGAGCTGCGGTCGAAGCTGCCGGACCTCAACGTGCTGATGCTGACCTCGTTCACCGACGAGGAGGCCATGCTCAACGCCATCCTCGCCGGGGCGGGCGGCTACGTGATCAAGGACATCCAGGGCCTGCGGCTGGTCTCGGCGGTGCACGAGGTCGGGTCCGGGCGGTCGCTGCTGGACAACCGCGCGGCGGCGACCCTGATGGCGAAGCTGCGTGCCGACGCCGCCGACGAGGGCCCGCTGAACGGGCTCACCGAGCAGGAGCGGACGCTGCTGGGGCTGATCGGCGAGGGCCTGACGAACCGGCAGATCGCCGAACGGATGTTCCTCGCCGAGAAGACCGTGAAGAACTACGTGTCCCGCCTGCTGACCAAGCTCGGCCTCGAACGCCGCACCCAGGCCGCCGTCCTGGCCACCAGGATCAAGGACAGGCGCCGACACCTCCGCGACGCCGAGTGATCCGTCCATTGTGGATCCAGTCCACAATGGATCCGGCTGCTCCCCGGCGCAGACCCTCATCGAGAACCACCGTTTTCCGAAGAGCCGTTAGCCTGAAAACAACGGCCGCGCCGGGGACCTTGTGCTCTGGCGCGCCGCGGGCCGGTCCGGGCAGGCTCGCACTCCCGGACGAATCCAACGGAAGTGGATCGCATGTCCGCCACCACCGAACCAGCGGGGAACGGCTCGCGTTCCCTGCTCGACCACTACGCCCCGGAATGCGATTTCGGGTTCGCCGAACACCAGCTGGTCGCGGCGCCCGCCCGCGTCACCTATCTGACGGTCGGCCAACTGCGGAGCGCGCACCTGCGCTCCCCCGTGCTGGGTGCGCTGACCTGGGCACGCGGATTACCCGTCCGGTTGCGGCCCGACCAGGCCACGCCCGCGTTCGAGGAGCTCCTGCTCGGCGCGCGGTGGGTGCTGCTGGGCGAACGTCCCGGCCGGGAAATCGCGCTCGGTGCGGCAGGCCGGTTCTGGACACCGGAGCCCACCTGGCAACCCGTCACCGCGGCGGAGTTCGCCTGCTACGCCCGCCCGCGCACCGGCACCGTCGCGTTGTCCTTCGCTGTGCTGCCCTACGAACGCGACCAGAGCGTGCTGACGTTCGAAACGCGCCTGACCGTCCGGGACCCCGTCGCGCGGCGCTGGGCGGAGGCTTATTGGCAGGCCATCAAGCCCGCGGCGAGACTGATCGCCCGGCAGATCCTGCACGCCATCAACGACGAGGCGACAGGCAGGCGCGTGCGGCGGTGACCCGCGCCAGTCGCGTGTGGACACCTGACGCCGCTCGTGGTGCGGAGACCGGCGCGCGGAACCGGCGGCCTAAGCTGACGCGGTGACCCCACGCGACGAGGAACGCTGACGTGCCGGGGTGGCTGCAGGCCGTCCTGATCACCGCCGCCGTGGTGCTCGCGTCGTGGGCACTGCTGGTGGTGCTGGCCCGCACCCTGCCGCCGGGGCTGGCCAGGGACCTCGCGCGGTTCCTGCCGGACTGCCTCACCACCGCCCGCCGCCTGCGGCGCGATCCCCGGGTCCCCCGGCGGGCGAAGCTGGCGATCGCGTTCGCCGCGCTGTGGGTGCTGTCGCCGATCGACCTGATCCCCGAGTTCCTGCCGGTGATCGGCCCGCTCGACGACGTCGTCGTGGTCGCGCTCGCCCTGCGTTACGCCGGGCGCCGGGTGCCGAGGCAGGTCCTGCTCGACGCGTGGCCCGGCGACCCGGCGCTGCTCCTGCGGCTCCTCGGCCGTCCGCGCTAGTCCTTCAGCAAACCCCAGCGCGCCAGGCTTTCCGCGGTGTCGACGATCGTCGTCTCCACGTCGCGGGGTTGCCAGCCGAACACCTTCCGCGCCTTGGCCGTCGAGATCACCGGCACGCGGCCGTACTGCAGCTCGACGTCCTTGAGCGCCGGGTTCGCCCGGACCTCCTCCAGCGTCAGCTCGCGCGTGGGCACCCGCGCCGCCCGCTCCCCGAGCCGCCGGGCGAGCACTCGCGCGATCTCCAGGAAGCTCACGGCCCGCTCGCCGCTGGCGAGGAACCGCTCCCCCGCGGCGGCCGGTTCCGTCATCGCGCGGACGTGCAGGTCCGCGACGTCACGCACGTCCACGACGCCGAACCAGTACGGCGGCGCCACCGGCAGGTCACCGTCCAGCATCGCCTTGACGTGCCCGGGCGAGGCCGACACCCGCGGCACCAGCAACGGCCCGAAGATGCCCGTCGGGTTGATCACCGTCAGCTCCGGGCCGCCCTCCCGCGCGAAGTCCCACGCGGCGCGCTCGGCGATCGCCTTCGACCTGATGTACGCGCTGTTGTCGGCGGCGGGATCGGTCCAGTCGGTCTCGTCGTAGGTGTTCCCCGCCTTGCGGCCGTAGCCCACCGCGGCGAACGACGACGTCAGCACCACCCGCCGCACTCCCGCGTCGCGCGCGGCACGCAGGACGCGCAACGCTCCGTCGCGCGCGGGAACGATCACGTCCTCGTCGCGCTCGGGCGGCACCGCCGGGAACGGCGAGGCCACGTGCAGCACGTACGCGCAGCCCGCCACCGCCTCCGCCCAGCCCTCGTCCGACCCCAGCTCCGCGGCCACGAACTCGAGGTCGCCGTCCTCCGCGACCGCCTCCCGCACCTCCGCCGCCCGCTCCGGGGAGCGGACCGTCGTGCGCACCGCATACCCGTCCCGCAGCAACCGCGCCACGACGTGCGCGCCGAGGTAACCGGAACCGCCCGTGACGAGAACCGGCTCTTTCTGTTGTGCCATCGATCTTCCTTCGCGTCAGAACCGGGACACCGCGTCCCGGACCCCGTCGATGGCACGGCTTTCGGCTTCGGCGTCCCCGCGCACCCTGGCGTCCCACAGCTCGGCCTTGTGCCGCAGGTACTCCCGCCGCACGGCCAGGCGCTCGATCTCGGCGTCCAGCCGGGAGGCGTTGCGGCGGAACAGCTCGCGCAGGTGCGCGGCGGCTCCGTCGCCCAGGTGTGCCAGGTACTCGCGCAGGTCGCGCACGCTCATCCCGGTGTCCCGCAGGCAGCTCAGCGCCACAATGGTCTCGACCAGTTCGGGGTCGTACCGGCGGTGCCCGCTGCTCGGGTCCCGCCGCACCGGGCCGATCAGGCCGATCCGCTCGTAGTAGCGCAGCGTCGGTTCCGACAGGCCGCTACGCCGGGAGACCTCCTGGATCGTGCACCAGGTCACCTCGGCCGGATCCGCCATCGACATGACACGAGTCTCCGGAACTTGAAGCGCTTCAAGTCAAGCGCTACTCCTGTGGCGTGCGATACCGGGCGATGTAGCGCTGGCGCGCCGCCTCGTCCTCGTCGGCGTGGGCCTCTCGGCGCACCCGCTTCCCGGTGCCCCGCGGGTACCCGTGTTTGGCCAGCCGGTTCTCGGCCGCCTCCTCCATGTACACGAAGGAGTAGAAGTAGCCGACCAGCGCCGCCATCAGCACGAGCGCGAGCCGCAGCCCGAGCGGTGCCGGGAGCAGCAGCCACACGAGCATCAGCGGCCCGACGAGCACCGTGGAGCGCGCGGCGTGGCGCAGCACCCAGGTCTTCGACGTGGTGTCGTGCAGGACCCATTCGCGGCAGCGCTCGGGCAGGCGGCCGCCCAGGGCGTACCAGACCCACTGCACCGGGTTCGGACGTTGTCTCACCAGACCGATAGTAGACTAATTCTTAGCGTGCTAATCAATGGAGCGGGAGTGACCATGGCGACGATCGACCTCGGGGACGACCCGCTGGCGCTGGACCGGCAGGTGTGCTTCGCGCTGTCGGTGGCCTCCCGCAGCGTGATCGCGATCTACCGGCCGCTGCTCAAGCCCTACGGCCTGACCCACCCGCAGTACCTGGTGCTGCTGGCGTTGTGGGACCGGGCGCCGCGCACGGTGAAGGACCTGTGCGAGACGCTGCGCGCGGAGCCCGCGACGTTGTCGCCCCTGCTCAAGCGGCTGGAGGCGCTGGGGTACGTCAAGCGCGAGCGCAACCGCGCCGACGAGCGGGCGCTGCTGGTCGACCTGACCGACGCGGGACGGGAGTTCCGCAAGGAGGCGGAGAAAATCCCGTACCGCGTCGTCGAGGAGCTGGGCATGGACCTCGCCGAGCTGGAACAGCTGCACGCCGCGCTGGGCCGCGTGCTCGCGGCGACCGAGCGGCGGGGCGTGGTCTAGCCCACCAGCCGTCGTGCACCGGGCGGCGAATGCCGCGCCCGGGCCACGCCGTCCACAGCGTTCAGCTCACCAGCGGTCGTGCACCTGGGCGCGGATCCGCCGGTCGTACAGGTCGCGCACCGCCTCCAGCGTCGCGCCGGGCAGCGGGGCCAGCGCGGCCGCGGCGGCGTTCGCGCGGGCCTGCTCCGGCGAGCGGGCGCCCGGGATCACCGACGTGACGCCCGGCTGCTGCACGATCCAGCGCAGCGCGGTCTGGGCGGGCGTGGCCCCTTCCGGTGCCAGCTCGGCGAACTCCGCCGCCGCCTCGACACCCGTCGCGAAGTCCACCCCCGAGAACGTCTCGCCCTGGTCGAAAGCCTCACCGTGGCGGTTGAACGTGCGGTGGTCGTTCGCGGCGAACACGGTGTCCTTGGTGTAGCGCCCGGACAGCAGGCCCGACGCGAGCGGCACCCGCGCGATGATCCCGACGCCCGCCTCGGCCGCGGCGGGCAGCACGCGCTCCAAAGGCTTGAGCCGGAACGGGTTCAGGATGATCTGGACGCTCGCCGTGCCGGGCCTCGCGATCGCGGTCAGGGCCTCGTCGCACGTCTCGACGCTCACGCCGTACGCGGCGATCCGCTTCTCGGCCACCAGGGTGTCGAGTGCGTCGAAGACCTCGTCCGAGGAGTACACCGGCGTCGGCGGGCAGTGCAGCTGCACCAGGTCCAGCGTGTCGACGCCGAGGTTCGCCCGCGACCGGTCGGTCCACGCGCGGAAGTTGTCCAGCGTGTAGTTCGCCGGGTCGAGGCTGGCGCGGCGGCCCATCTTGGTGGCCACGAAGACGTCCGCGTCCGGCCGGCCGCGCAGGTACTCGCCGATGACCTGCTCACTGCGCCCGTCGCCGTAGACGTCCGCCGTGTCGAAGAACGTCACCCCGGCTTCGACGGCCGCGTCCAGCACCGCCTTCGCGTCCTCGACGCTCACGTCGCCCCAGTCCGCGCCCAGCTGCCACGTGCCCAGCCCGATCACCGACACGTTCCGGCCCGTCCGCCCCAACACCCGCTGTTCCATGGGATGGATCCTAGTAGTGGCTTGCGGGCGGGCGCGGGTGGCGGAACCTGAGGGGCTCCCTCGCTCCGGGACCGCCTCCTCATGACCGCCAGGTCACCACGGCGGCGCTGTCCTCGCGAGGAAGCCCCTCAGAACCCGCGGCGGTGCCGGTTGTGGGGTGGTGAAAGCGCGGCTCCGCCGCGTGGCCAACGCCCTAAGCCAGTGCCGCGATCCGCTCCGCGGTCCACGTCCCCGCGGCGCCGGGACGGGCCGCGAGGTACGCGCCCGCGCGGAGCGGGTCCCAGCCGTGGGCCTCCCGCAGTCCGGTCGCCAGCATCCGCAGGTACCGGGCCGAGGGGGCGAGCAGCTCGACGTCGGTCCACACCCAGGGCGCGGTGAAGGTCAGCAGCGGGTGCCCGTCGAGTTCTCCCGCGCACACCAGGGTTTCGTACCGGCCGGGCCCCAGCGTCGCGCGGCCGGTCTCCAGCGCCGCCGTCAGGTCGAGGTCCTCGCCGGGCTCCCGGTACATCTCCTGCGCCACGACGTCGGAGAACTGCTCCCCCGTGATCAGGTACGCGCGCGCCGCGGCGGTACCCGGCAGGCCCGGGTCGTAGAACGCCCGGCCGCCGCCCCAGACCAAGGACTCGGTGGCGAAGTAGATCCCGCCCGGCAGCTCGCACCCGCGTGTCCGCACCGGCTGCGCGGGGTCGCGGCAGCCGGGGAACGCCAGCCGCCCGCCGGAAGGCGTCCCGCCGGCGAGGTAACACCCGAACCGCGCGGCGTTCATGTTCGAGCCGTAGCTGACGTACCAGACGAGCACGGACCCGATTCTGGAGCACACGGCCCGCCCACGCGCCGTCCGTACGATCGGATCATGAGCCTGACCGTCTCCCCCGGCCGCGCCCCGGGCCTGCTCGGCGCGGGTGGCGTCGTCGCGATCGCGGCCGGTGCGCTGCTCGTGCTGCTGCTGCAGTTCCTGCCGCCCACCAACGAGATCAGCCCGCTGCGCCGCACGATCAGCGAGTACGGGCTGAGCGCCAACAAGTGGATCTTCAACGTGGCGCTGCTGCTCGTCGCGCTCGGGTCCGGGGTGCTGTTCGCCGTGCACGCGCTGCGCCGCACGCTGCCGGCGGGCGCGCTGCTCGCCGGTGCGGTGTGGACGGTGAGCCTGCTGGTGATCGTCGCGTTCCCGAAGACCGACTGGGCCGTCGGGCCGAGCGCGGGCGGGACCGTGCACCGGATCGCGAGCATCATCGGGTTCGTGTGCCTGCCGGTCGGGCTGCTCCTCGCGTCCGGCCCGGTGTTCGCCGACGACACCCCGTGGCGCTGGATCGCCCGCGTCCTCAGCATCGCGTCGCTGGGCTGGTTCGCGCTCATCCTCACCGGTGTCGTCGTGATGCTCGCCGGTGGCGGCCCGTGGTGGACGTTCGTGCCGCTCGGGCTCGTGCAGCGGCTGATGGCGCTCACCGAGCTCCTCGCCGTCGCGACGCTCGCCGTCCCGCTACTACGCTCACCGTGAAGTGACTTGGGTTACACGGGTGTTCAGCACGGCCCGATCCCGGTAGCTTTCTAAGCGCTCGCTTACCCATGCGCACTCAACGCCGAGGAGGAAGCACGTGACCGAATCCCACTCCCGCGTCGCGATCGTCACCGGGGCCGGCCGTGGCATCGGTGCCGCCGTCGCCCGGCGGCTGTCGGCCGACGGGTTCGCCGTGGGGCTGCTCGACCTGGACGAGGCCGCCGTCAAGTCCGGCGCCGAGGACCTCGCCGCCGCCGGTGGCCGGGCGATCGGGGTCGGCCTCGACGTCAGCAACACCGAGCAGGTCGAGGCGGCCGTCGCGAAGGTCGCCGAGGAGCTCGGCCCGCCGACCGTCCTGGTGAACAACGCCGGCATCACCCGCGACAACCTGATCTTCAAGATGACCGACGACGACTGGGACGCGGTGCTGAACGTGCACCTGCGCGGCTCGTTCCTGATGACCCGCGCCGTGCAGCGGCACATGACCGCCCAGAAGTGGGGCCGGATCGTGAACCTGTCCAGCACGTCCGCGCTGGGCAACCGCGGCCAGGTCAACTACGCCGCCGCGAAGGCCGGCATGCAGGGCTTCACGAAGACGCTGGCCATCGAGCTGGGCAAGTTCGGCGTCACCGCCAACGCGATCGCGCCGGGCTTCATCGCCACCGACATGACGGCGGCGACCGCGGACCGGCTGGGCCTCTCGTTCGAGGACTTCAAGGCGGCCGCGGCCAGGGAGATCCCGGTGCAGCGCGTCGGCACGCCGGACGACATCGCGCACACCGTGTCGTTCCTGGTGAGCGAGGGAGCCGGGTTCGTCTCCGGCCAGGTCATCTACGTCGCCGGCGGACCGAAGGACTGAGCATGCGCGTCTTCTCCAGCCTGGAAGAGTTCGCCGCGGCCGCCGGGGAACCGCTCGGCACCAGCGAGTGGCACACCGTCACGCAGGACCAGGTCAACACGTTCGCCGACGCCACGGGCGACCACCAGTGGATCCACGTCGACCTCGAGAAGGCCCAGCAGGGCCCGTTCGGCGGTCCCATCGCGCACGGGTTCCTCACCCTGTCGCTGCTGCCGTACCTGTCCGCCGAGACCTACCGCGTCGACGGGCTGAAGATGGGGATCAACTACGGCCTCAACAAGGTCCGGTTCCCCCAGCCGGTGCGGGTCGGCGCGAAGGTGCGGGGCTCGGCGGAGCTCGCCGAGATCACCGACGTGCCAGGCGGCAAGCAGGCGGTCGTGCGCTGGACGGTGGAGATCGACGGCGAGGCGAAGCCCGCCTGCGTCGCCGAGTTCGTCGTGCGCCTGCTCGCCTGAGGCGGGCAGGCCGCGGCGGTCGCTACGGTAGGACATACCGACTGGTCGGTACCGGAAGGCAGGGAGGCCACATGACCCAGCAGGACCCGCCGGGCCTGGATCTCGCGCGGCTGCGCGCGCACCTCGACGAGCAGGCACCCGGCCTGGTCACGGGTGCGCTGACGGCCGAGGTCGTGCAGGGCGGCCGGTCGAACCTCACCTACGTGGTCACGGACGGCCGGTCGCGCTGGGTGGTGCGCCGCCCGCCGCTGGGGCACGTCCTGCCGACCGCCCACGACATGGCCCGGGAGCACCGGGTGATCAGCGCGCTGCGCGGGACCGCGGTCCCGGTGCCGGGCACGATCACCCTGTGCCAGGACCCCGAGGTGCTCGGCGCGCCGTTCTACGTCATGGAGTACGTCGAGGGCACCCCGTACCGCTCCGCGGCCGAGCTCGAGGCGCTCGGCCCGGAGCGGACGGCGGGGATCGCCGACGCGCTGGTCGACACGCTCGTCGACCTGCACGCGGTGGTCCCCGAAGCGGTGGGTCTGGGCGATTTCGGCCGTCCGGAAGGGTTCCTGGAGCGGCAGCTGCGGCGGTGGAAGAAGCAGCTCGACGCCTCCCGCAGCCGGGACCTGCCGGGGGTGGACCAGCTGCACGAGCGGCTGGCCCGGCGGCTGCCCGCCTCCGGAGCCCCGGCGATCGTGCACGGCGACTACCGGCTCGACAACGTGCTGGTGAACCGCGAGGACCGGATCACCGCCGTGCTGGACTGGGAGATGTCCACGCTCGGCGACCCGCTCACCGACCTCGCGCTGCTCGTCGCCTACGCCGAGCGCGGCAAGGCCGACCTGGAGTTCGTCTCCAACGTCAGCAGCGCGCCCGGCTACCCCGGCACGGACGAGGTGATCGCCCGCTACGCGCGGCGGTCCGGCCGGGACATCTCCGCGCTCAACTGGTACATCGGGTTCGCCTTCTTCAAGCTCGCGGTGATCCTCGAAGGCATCTACTACCGCTTCAGCCAGGGCAAGACCGTCGGCGCGGGCTTCGACCAGATCGGCGACGGCGTCGCCCCGCTCGTCGCGCTCGGCAACGAGACACTCAAGGACTGACATGGACTTCGCATTCGACGCCCGCACCGAGGAGCTGCGCGGGCAGCTCCTCGAGTTCATGGACTCGCACATCTACCCCGCCGAACCAGTCTTCGAAGAGCAGCTGGCGGAGCGGGAGAACCCGTGGTCGCCGCCGCCGGTGGTCGACGAGCTCAAGGCCGAGGCCCGCAAGCGCGGGCTGTGGAACCTGTTCCTGCCGGGCGAACACGGCGCGGGGCTGACCAACCTGCAGTACGCGCCGCTGGCCGAGATCACCGGCCGCAGCCCGCACCTGGCGCCGGCCGCGCTCAACTGCGCCGCCCCGGACACCGGCAACATGGAGGTGCTGGCGCAGTTCGGCACCGAGGCGCAGCGCAAGCAGTGGCTGCAACCCTTGCTGGACGGGGAGATCCGCTCGGCGTTCGCGATGACCGAGCCCGACGTCGCCTCCTCCGACGCCCGCAACATCGCCACGAGCATCCGGCGCGACGGCGACTCCTACGTCATCACCGGGCGAAAGTGGTACATCACGGGGGCGATGAACCCGAACTGCGCGATCTTCATCGTGATGGGCAAGACCGATCCCGATGCGGAGCCGCACCGCCAGCAGAGCATGATCCTGGTGCCGCGCGACACCCCCGGCCTGACGGTCAAGCGCGGGATGAAGGTGTTCGGCTACGACGACAGCTCCCACGGCGGCCACGCCGAGGTCGTCTTCGACGAGGTCCGCGTGCCCGCGGAGAACCTGCTCGTCGAAGAGGGCGCCGGGTTCGCCATCGCGCAGGCGCGGCTGGGGCCGGGCCGCATCCACCACTGCATGCGCTCGATCGGCATCGCCGAGCGCGCGATCGAGGCGATGTGCCGCCGCACCCTGTCGCGCAGCACGTTCGGCAAGCCCATCGCGGAGCAGGGCGTGGTGCAGGACTGGATCGCGGAGTCCCGCGTGCGGATCGAGCAGCTGCGGTTGCTCGTGCTCAAGACCGCCTGGCTGATGGACACCATCGGCAACCGCGGCGCGCACACCGAGATCCAGGCCATCAAGATCGCCACTCCGCGGACCGTGGAGTGGATCCTGGACAAGGCGATCCAGGCGCACGGCGCGGGCGGGCTGTCGCAGGACTTCCCGCTGGCGGAGATGTGGGCGGGCATCCGCACCCTGCGGTTCGCCGACGGCCCCGACGAGGTGCACAAGCGGTCACTGGCCCACCGAGAGCTGAGGAAGTACAAGTGACGACAGCGGAAGACCTGCGGGCGCGGGTGGCGGAGTTCCTCGCCACCCACGACCCGGAAGACCTGGACCGCCTGGAGTTCCTGCGGGCGCGGTTCGACGCGGGCCTGGCGTGGGTGCACTACCCCGAGGGCCTCGGCGGGCTGGGCGCGCCCCGCGAGCTGCAGACCGTGGTGGAGGCCGAGTTCGCGAAGGCGGGCGCGCCGGACAACAACCCGCGCCGGATCGGCATCGGGCTCGGCATGGCGGCGCCGACGATCCTGCGGTTCGGCACGGAGGAGCAGAAGAGGCGCTACCTGCGTCCACTGTGGACCGGCGAGGAGGTGTGGTGCCAGCTGTTCTCCGAACCGGGCGCGGGTTCCGACCTCGCCGCGCTGGGCACCCGCGCCGTCCGCGACGGGGACCACTGGGTGGTCAACGGGCAGAAGGTGTGGACCTCGGTCGCGCACATCGCCCGCTTCGCCATCCTCGTCACGCGCACCGACCCCGACGTGCCCAAGCACCAGGGCATGACGTACTTCGTCTGCGACATGACCGATCCCGGCGTCGACGTGCGGCCGCTGCGGCAGCTGACCGGTGAGGCCGAGTTCAACGAGGTGTTCCTGTCGAACGTGCGGCTGCCCGACGCCAACCGGCTCGGCGCGGTCGGCGAGGGCTGGAAGGTCGCGCAGACGACGCTGATGAACGAGCGCGTCGCGATCGGCGGCAACGCGATGCCGCGTGAGGGCGGGCTGCTCGGCATGGTCGCGAAGACGTGGCGGGAGCGCCCCGAACTGCGCACGCCCGACCTGCACGAGCGGCTGCTGCGGCTGTGGGTGGACGCGGAGGCGGCGCGGCTGGCCGGGCAGCGGCTGCGCCAGCAGCTCGCGGTCGGCGCGCCGGGGCCGGAGGGCTCGGCGATGAAGCTGGCGTTCGCGAAGCTGCAGCAGGCGCTGTCGGGACTGGAGGTCGAGCTGGCGGGCGAGGACGGCCTGCGCTACGACGACTGGACGATGCGGCGGCCGGAGCGGGTCGACATGCTCGGCCGCGGCCCCGGTTACCGGTACCTGCGTGCCAAGGGCAACTCCATCGAGGGCGGCACCTCCGAGGTGCTGCGCAACATCATCGCCGAGCGCGTGCTCGGCCTGCCGTCGGAACCCCGCGTCGACAAGGACGTCGCCTGGAAGGACCTGCCCCGGTGAGTGATCTGCTGTACTCCGAGGTCGAAGAGGACCTGCGGGCGAGCGTCCGCGACCTGTTCACCGACCGCGCGCCCGCCTCGGCGGTGCTCGCGCGGACCGAAAGTGCGGAACCGTACGACCTGAAGCTGTGGCGCACCCTGGCCGGGGAGCTGGGTGCGGCGGGTTTGGCCGTCCCAGAGGAGCTGGGCGGGCACGGCGCGTCGGCGCGCGAGCTGGCCGTGGTGCTGGAAGAGGCCGGCCGGGCTGTGGCGCCGGTGCCGTTGCTGGGCAGCGCCGTGCTGGCGACGTCGGCGCTGCTGGCGTGCGACACGGGCGAAGCGGTGGTGGCCGAGCTGTTGCGGGCGCTCGCGAGCGGCGAGCGGACCGGTGCGCTCGCGGTGCCGTTGAGCACGTGGCCGGGTGCGGCGTTCCCCGAGACGGTGCAGGTGCGTGACGGTGTCCTCAATGGACGGATGGGTCTGGTCGCGGACGCCTCGGTGGCCGACGTGCTGATCGTGCCCGCGTCCGGTCCCGACGGTCCCGCGCTGTACGCCGTCGACGGAGCGACGTTCGCGGAAGCGACCTCGCTCGACCTGACCCGGCGCCTGGCCGACGTCACGCTGGAGAACGTGCCCGGCCGGCTGCTCGCGGGTCCCGAACGGGCCGCGGAGGCGCTGGAGCGGGCGCTGCTCACCGGCGCCGGGCTGCTGGCGTCCGAGCAGGTCGGGATCGCGCAGTGGTGCCTCGACGAGACGGTGGCCTACGTCAAGCAGCGCTACCAGTTCGGCCGCCCGGTGGGTTCGTTCCAGGCGCTCAAGCACCGGCTCGCCGACCTGTACCTGGAGGTCGTCAGCGCGCGGGCCACGGCCCGGAACGTGGCCGACGCGCTGGCGAACGGCACCGACGACCTCGGCATCGCGGTCGCCGTGGCGCAGTCGGCGTGTGCGGCGATCGCGGTGCACGCGGCCGAGGAGGCCATCCAGCTGCACGGCGGCATCGGGATGACGTGGGAGCACCCGGCGCACCTGTACCTCAAGCGCGCCAAGAGCGACGAGCTGGCGCTGGGCACGCCGGGCCGCCACCGCGCGGCGCTCGCGGGCCTGGTGGACCTGCCGCTGTGAGGAGCTACTCCGGCCGCAGCGCGGCCAGCAGCAGTCCGGCGTAGTGGTCGCCCACCTGGCGTGCGGAGAGCTCACCGTCCCCGCGGTACCACACGCTCAGGTGGTGCACCGCGCCGAAGAAGAAGTCGACGACGATGCCGGCGGGTTTGTCGGCGCGGAACACGCCCTCGCGCTGCCCTTCCTCGACCAGTGAGCGGAACCGCTCGTGGTAGCGCCGCCGCTCGGCCCTGACCGCCCGGTACTTCTCGGGGCCGAGCTGGTGCATCGACTGCAGGAAGATGGTCATGTCGTCGAGGTTGCCGATCGTGCTGACCACGACGTCCACCGCCGCCTGGCGCACCCGCTCGGCGACGGGCGCCTCGGTGGCGGCGACCTTCTCCAGCTGCTCGGTCTGCAGCCGCAGGATGCGGCCGTAGATCTCGGACAGCAGGTCGTCCTTGGAGTCGAAGTAGTGGTACATGGCGCCCTTGGTGACGCCGGCCGCCGCCACGATCTCCTGCACGGACGTGCGGTCGTACCCCCGCTGCGCGAACAGCTTCGTGGCGGCCGCGAGCAGGCGGCGCGGTACCGAGTCCTCGGCGGCGGGGCGTGCCATGGGCCAAGGCTAGCGCGCGCCGGGGGACGGCCGGTCGCAGAGACAGCGGCGGCACGCGTCGGTGAACACGCGGACCGCCTCGCGCGAGTCCCCCTCGTGCCACAGCACGGCCAGCTCGGCGGGTGGCAGCCCGGACACCGGCCGGGTCACCACGTCGTCCCGCCGGTACACCTCCGCGTTGCCCTCCGCGACGAGCATGATCCCGGTGCCCGCCGCGACGGCTTCGAACGCCTCCTCCGCGGTCTCCACCTCCACCGCCACCCGTGCCGGACCGGTGCGCTGTTCCGCCGCCAGCCAGAAGTCCCGCATCGGCCCGGCCGATCCCGGCAGCGCGACGAACGGCTCGTCCGCGAGCTCGCCGAACGGCACCACGTCGAGACCGGCGAGCCGGTGCCCGCGCGGCAGCCCCACCCACCGGTCCTCGGTGCTGACGACCTTGTGCTCGTACCCGGCCGGCGCGGGCAGCCACAGGACGGCGACGTCGGTTTCGCCGCTGCCGAGACCGCCGGTCGGGTCCTGCCACGACACCTGCCGGAACAGCAGCCGCCAGCCGGGCAGCACCTCCCGCATGCGCGCGGTCGTCCCGGGCACCAGCCCGCGCCCGATCGACGTGTGGAAGCCGATGGTGAGGGTGTCGCGCTCCCGCGCCGCGGCCTCGGCGACCTCACGCTGCCCGGCGGTCCAGGCGCCGATGACCTCCCGCGCCCGCGGCAGCAGGGCGTGTCCCGCCGGGGTGAGCGTCACCGCGCGGCGCTCCCGCTCGAACAGCTTGACGCGCAGCGCCGTCTCGAGCCTGCCGATCTGCTTGCTCAGCGCGGGTTGCGAGACGAACAGCGCTTCGGCGGCCCTGGTGAAGCTGAGTTCCTCCGCGACCGTGACGAAGTAGCGCAGGTCCTGGACCCGGACATCCATAACCCGAGGTTATGCGAACCGGTCTTGGACGGGGAGCGGCGCGGCGGGTCAGGATCGGGGCGTGGAAACAGGGATCTTCGGGCTCAACGCCAAGGCGGCGCACGCACGCGCCGAAACACTGCGGTTCGCGCGGCGCGCGGAGGAGCTGGGGTACGGGTCGTGGTGGGCCGGTGAGCACGTCGTCGTGCCGAGCCCGCGCACCCCGGACACCCCGATGGACCCGGCGGATCCCATCCTGGACCCGCTGGTGCACCTGGCTTTCGTCGCGGCGGTGACCGAGCGGATCGAGCTGGGCACGGGGATCGTCATCCTGCCGCAGCGCAATCCCGTCGTGCTGGCCAAGCAGGTCGCGAGCCTGGACGCGCTCAGCGGCGGGCGGCTGCTGCTCGGCGTCGGCGCCGGGTACCTGGAGCCGGAGCTGGCCGCGGTGGGCGTGCCGATGTCCGAACGCGGCCGACGCACCGACGAGTACCTCGACGCGATGCGGTCGCTGTGGCTCGACCCGCGACCCGCGTACGAAGGCGAGCACGTGTCGTTCTCGGGCGTGGACGCGCATCCGCGCCCCGCCCGCGAACCCCGCGTCGTCATCGGCGGGCACAGTCCCGCCGCGTTCCGGCGTGCCGTCGCGCGCGGGCACGGCTGGTTCGGCAACGGCTCGTCGCCGCGGGACCTGGAGCGGCACCTGACCGGGCTGGCGAAGGCCGCCACCGAGGTCGAGCGGCCCGCCCGCCTGGGCAGGCTCGAAATCACGTTCATGCCGATCGGCACGACGGGACGGCCCGCGGACTACGAGAGCCTCGGGCTCGACCGTCTCCTGCGCTACCCGCTGCCGCTGGAGGACCCGGCCGAGATCATGGCGTTCCTGGAGCGCCACGCCCCGCGCTGACCCGCGTTCACTCCCCCGTCGCCTGCTCCACCTTCCGCTGCAGCTTGTTCATGCCGGCCAGCCAGCGGTCGGTGTCCGTGGCGCGCGCCGCGTAGTACCCGGCGACCTCGGGGTGCGGCAGGATCAGGAACCGGTCGTCGGTGAACGCCTCCAGCACCGCGTCCGCGACCTGCTCGGGCTCGATCGCCGAGGCACCCATGATCAGCTCGCCCGCGCGGCCGGTGCTCGCGAGCATGTTCGTGCGCACGCCCTGCGGGCAGATCGCCTGGACGGTGATGCCGCGGTGCCGGTAGGTGGCGCTGAGCCACTCGGCGAACGCCAGCGCGCCGTGCTTGGTGACCGCGTACGGCGCGGAACCGAGGACGGTGAGCAGCCCCGCCGCCGACACGGTGGCCAGGAAATGCCCCTTGCCGCGGTCGAGCCAGTCGGGCAGCAGCAGCTTCGCGGCCCGCACGTGGGCCATGACGTTGACGTCCCACGCCCGCGCCCACACGTCCTCGGGCGCGTCGGCGCCGCCGTGCGGGGCGATCCCGGCGTTGGCGCAGAACAGGTCGATGGTGCCCAGCTCCGCCTTGGCCGCGGTGATCAGCTGCCCGACCCCGGCCTCGGACGCGGCGTCCACGCCGAGCGCCACGCCACCGACCTCCGCCGCGACGGCCGCGGCGGCGTCGCCGTCGAGGTCCGCGACGAAGATCCGCGCGCCCTCGGCGGCGAACCGCCGGGCCAGCGCGCTCCCGATCCCGCCGCCACCGCCGGTGATGACGACACCGGCACCGTTCAGTTCGGTGCTCACAGGCCACCGACCAGGGTCACGCCGCCGTCGAGCACGAGGGTCTGGCCGGTGATCCAGCTCGCCTCGTCCGACAGCAGGAACGCCACCGCGCCCGCGATGTCCTCCGGGACACCGAGGCGCTTCATCGGGTAGCTCGCCGTGACCTCCTCCTCGCGGCCCTCGTACAGCGCTGTCGCGAACTGGGTCTTCACGACCGCGGGCGCCACGGCGTTGACGCGGATCCCCGGACCCAGCTCGGCACCCAGCTCGGTGGTCAGGCGGATCAGGGCCGCCTTGCTCACGCCGTACATGCCGATGCCGGGCGAGGCGTGCAGGCCCGCGATGGACGCGATGTTGACCACCGCTCCCCCGTGCTCGCCCATCCACGCGTCGCGGGCGAGCCGGATCCACGACAGCGGCGCCAGCACGTTGACGCCGAGGATCTTCGCGGCCGCCGCCGGGTCGATATCGGTGATGGGGCCGAAGACGGGGTTGATCCCGGTGTTGTTGACGAGCAGGTCGAGGCTGCCGAACGCCTCCACGGTCCTGGTCACGGCCTCCTGCTGGTGCGCGGCGTCGTCGGCCTTGCCGGGCACGCCGATCGCGACGCCGGGACCGCCCAGCTCCCGCACGGCCTCGGCCAGCGGCTCCGGCTTGCGGGCGGTGACGCAGACCTTCGCGCCCCGCCGCACCAGCTCGCGGGCGATGCCGAGGCCGATGCCCCGGCTCGCCCCGGTGACGATCGCGACGCGGTCCTTGAGAGAGTTCACTGACCAACTCCTGTTCGAAACTCCCGGGCACTAAGCGCCCGCTTACACTAGTCGCGGTCCGATCCTGGGAGGATCAGAGAATGACAGTCTCGTTGTCCGCCGAACTGTGGCCCGAGGTCCAGCCCGACGCCGCACGCCGGCTCATGCTGGCCGCCGTCGAGTCGTTCGCCGACCGCGGTTACCACGCGACCACGACCCGCGACATCGCCGCGGCGGCCGGGATGAGCCCGGCCGCGCTGTACGTGCACTTCGCGTCGAAGGCCGCGCTGCTGTTCGCGATCAGCAAGAGCGGGCACGAGCAGACGCTGACCCTCGTGGAGAGCGTCGCCGCGCGCCCGGACAGCCCGCGGGAGCGCATGCGCAGCATCGTGGAGGACTTCGTGGCCTGGCACGCGCGGCGGCACACCGTGGCGCGGGTCGTGCAGTACGAACTGCAGGCGCTGCCGCCGCAGCAGTACGCCGTCGTCGCGGACCTGCGGCGGCGCATCGAGCACCTGGTGCGCGACGTGATCGCCGACGGCGTCAAGGCGGGCGAGTTCACGGTGAGCGACCTGCGGACGGCCGCCCGCGCGGTGCTGTCGCTGGGCGTGGACGTGGCGCGCTGGTACAGCGACCGCGCCGGCAAGACGCCGAAGGCGCTCGGCCGCGAGTACGCGGACCTGGTGCTGCGCATGCTCGGCGCGACGGTCTGAGCCGCCACTGCCTGAGCCGGGGAGCACCACTGCCACGACGGACACGGTACAGCACATACTAAGCGGTCGGTAACCTCTGGCGCGGGGATCTACGGTAGGCCCATGGACCCCTTCCGCATCGACGTCCCGCAGGAGCAGCTGGACGACCTGCACACCCGCCTCGACCTGACCCGCTGGCCCGCCGGGCTGCCCGGCTCCGGGTGGGGCTCCGGGGTGCCGCTGGGCTACCTGAAGGAGCTGGCGCACCACTGGCGGCACGGCTACGACTGGCGGCGGCACGAGTGCGAGCTCAACGAGTTCCCGCAGTTCACGACCGAGATCGACGGGCAGCGCGTGCACTTCCTGCACGTGCGCTCCGGCCGCACGGACGCGCTGCCGCTGCTGCTCACCCACGGCTGGCCCGGCTCGGTCGTGGAGTTCCTGAAGGTGCTCGGCCCGCTGTCGGCGGACTTCCACGTCGTGGTGCCGTCGCTGCCCGGCTACGGCTTCTCCGGTCCCACCACCGAGCCCGGCTGGGGCGTCCACCGCATCGCGCGCGCCTGGGCGGAGCTGATGCGGCGCCTGGGCTACGGGCGCTACGCCGCGCACGGCGGTGACTGGGGTGCGCTCATCACGCGGGAGCTGGGCAGGCTCGACGCCGAGCACGTCACGGCCGTGCACCTGACGATGCTGCCCGGCGGCCAGCTCGACCCGGCGGAGCTGACCGAGGACGAGCGGCGCCGGTTCGAGACGCGCCTGCGCTACCAGCGCGAGCTGTCGGGGTACTCGGTCCTGCAGTCCCAGCGCCCGCAGACGCTGGCCTACGCCCTGCACGACTCCCCCGTCGGCCAGCTGGCCTGGATCACCGAGAAGTTCCGGGACTGGACCGACTCGGCGGACTCGCCCGAGGACGCCGTCGACCGCGACCAGCTGCTGACGAACGTCATGCTGTACTGGCTGACCGGCACCGCGGGCTCCTCGGCCCGGCTCTACCAGGAGTCCGGCGCGCTCTGGCGCACGCCGCTGGAGCCCTCCCCCACGCCGACCGCGGTTTCGGTGTTCCCCAAGGACATCACGCTGCCCATCCGCCGCATCGCCGAGCGGGACAACAACATCGTGCGTTGGACCGAGCACGACCGCGGCGGGCACTTCGCCGCGATGGAGCAGCCGGACCTGCTGGTGGCCGACATCCGCGCGTTGTTGCTCTAGGGTGAGCGGATGGATCTCGACCCCGCCGCCCTGCTCGCCGTCGCCCGTGAGGAAGCCGTCCTCGGCAAGGCCGAGGGCGGCGTGCCCATCGGCGCGGCACTGTTCACTGTGGACGGTCAGCTGCTCGGCCGCGGCCACAACCGGCGGGTGCAGGACGACGACCCGTCGATGCACGCCGAGACCAGCGCGTTCCGCAACGCGGGGCGGCGGCCGCACTACCGCGACACGATCATGGTGACCACGCTCTCGCCGTGCTGGTATTGCAGCGGACTGGTCCGGCAGTTCACCATTCCCCATGTGGTCATCGGGGAGGCGCAGACCTTCTCCGGCGGCCACGAGTGGCTCGCGGAGCACGGCGTGCGGGTCACGGTCCTCGACGACGCGGACTGCGTCGCGCTCATGACGGAGTTCATCGCGCAGCGCCCCGAACTGTGGTTCGAAGACATCGGCACCTCTTCCTAGGAGCGGCACATGGGCTCGGTTCCGCTGATCGACCTGTCCCCCTGGTTCGCCGGCGACGACCGGGCCGGTGTCGCCGCCCGCGTCGACGCCGCACTGCGGGACTCCGGCTTCCTGCTGATCACCGGGCACGGCGTCCCGGACGAGCTGCGGGCACGGACACGGGAGTACTCCCGTGCCTTCTTCGCGCTACCGAAGGAGGTCAAGCAGCGGTACGCGGTCACGGTCGGCGGCCGCGGCTGGCTGCCCCCGGGCGTGGAGGCCAACGGCTACGCCGAGGGCACCGAGACCCCGCCGGACCTCAAGGAGTCCTATTCGGCCGGTGCGGACGACCCGGTGGGCGTGCCCGCGGTCGACGAGTTCTGGTTCCAGCCCAACGTGTGGCCCGCGGAGGTGCCCGGGCTGGCCGCGGCGGCCCGCGAGTACATGGCGCGCATGCGGGCGCTGTCGGACGAGCTGCTCACGATCTTCGCCGCCGCACTGGACCTCGAAACCGGGCATTTCACCCGCCACACCACGCATCCCACGTACACCTTCAACATCAACTGGTACCCGCCGATGACGCACGTCGGCGAGCCCGCGCCGGACCAGTTCCGCATCGGCCCGCACACCGACTTCGGCACGGTCACGGTGCTGGACCGGGAAGCGGGTGTGGGCGGGTTGCAGGTGTACACGGCCGAGGGCGAGTGGGAGGATGCGCCGTACGACCCGGCGGCGTTCACCGTCAACATCGGCGACCTGATGGCCCGCTGGACGGGCGACCGGTGGCGCTCCACCCGGCACCGCGTCCTGCCGCCCCACGCCACCGCGCCGGACGAGGACCTGGTGTCGCTCATCTTCTTCTACGAGACCGATCACGACGCCCTGATCGAGTCGCTCGCGCCGCCGCTGGGCCGCCGCGAGTACCCGCCGGTCGTCGCATCGCAGTACCTGCACGAAAAACTGGACGTGATCACCGTTGCCTGACGGCGGCGCAACGCGGCCGAAACATCCGGCACCTACGGTGCTCGCATGGCAGCGACCCGACCAGTGACCCCAGCATCGGCGGAAGTGCGGCCCGGTGAGTACGGCGACCGGGTCGTGGCGGTGGAACCCGGCGGCATCGAACCGGTGGCGGCGGCGGACCGGCACGGCAGGCCGCGCCAGCTGTTCTGGACGTGGTCCTCGCCGAACCTCGAGTTCGCCACGATCTTCGTCGGCGTGCTCGGGGTTTCGGCGTTCGGGCTGAGCTTCTGGCAGACGCTGCTGGCGGCGGCGCTCGGCAACGCGCTCGGCGCGCTGTCCCACGGCGTGCTGTCCGCGCGCGGGCCGAAGCACGGCGTGCCGCAGATGGTGCTGAGCAGGCTGGGTTTCGGCTACTGGGGCAACCTCGTGCCCGCCGCGCTGATGTCGGTGACGGCGGGCATCGGCTGGTTCGCGGTCAACAGCGTCAGCGGCGCGTTCGCGCTCAACACGCTCACCGGGCTGCCCGTGCTGGCTTGCCTGGTGATCGTCGTGGTGCTGCAGATCGGCATCGCGTTCTTCGGGCACAACCTCGTGCAGGCGTACGAGAAGTACATCTTCGGTGTGCTCGCGGTGATCTTCCTCGTGGCGACCGTGTACACGTTCACCCAGGCCCACCCGGGTGCCGCCGGTGGCGGCGGGGGCACGGGCGGTTTCCTGCTCACGATGGGCGCCGCGTTCGGTTACGCGGCGGGCTGGAACCCCTACGCGGCGGACTACACGCGGTACCTGCCGTCGACGGTGCGTGGCCGCGCGGTCGGCTGGTACGCCGCGCTCGGGCTCTTCCTGTCGTGCACGGTGCTGATGGCCGCGGGCGCGGCGTCGGCGACGATCGGCGGCGCGGGCGGGGACGAGAGCCCGACGGCGGCGTTCACCGGGCACATGCCGGGCTGGCTCTCGGCGGTGACCCTGCTGGCGATCGCGCTCGGCGCGGTGGCGGCGAACGCGCTCAACGTGTACTCGGGGGCGCTGGCGTTCCTGTGCCTGGGCATCCGGCTGCCGCTGGCGTGGCGGCGCGCGATCGTCGCGCTCGGCTTCGGCGCGGTCGGGTTCGCGCTCGCCTGGGCCGGGCTGTCGGACGCCGGGGCGGCGTACGAGCACTTCCTGCTGGTGATCGCGTACTGGATCGCGCCGTGGCTCGGCGTCGTGTTCGCCGACCAGTACCTGCGGCGCGGGCGGGAGACCGCCGGACTGCTCGCGGACCGCAGCCGCCGCGGCTGGGCGGGGCTCGGCGCGTTCCTCGTCGGCGCCGTCGTGTCGATCGCGTTGTTCGCGAACCAGTCGCTCTACACCGGGCCGGTGCCGAAGGCCGTGCCGGCGATCGGGGACATCACGTTCTTCGTGGGCTTCGCGCTCGCCGGCGGGCTCTACGCCGTGCTGGGCAGGCGCAGGCTGGTCTGAACCAGGCTCAGGCGGCGACGGTCACCGAGAGCGCGGAGCGCCCGGCGGGCGTCAGCTCGGCGGTGCGGCCGTCGGCGCCCACCGCGAGGTAACCCCGGTGCGCCAGGGTGTGCGCGGTCATCTGGTCGCAGCACGGGACCCCGTCGATGAACAGGTCCGGCTCGCAGCTGCTCGTCATCACCGCGCGCCCCTCCGCGACGGCCCGCAGCATCGCCAGTGCGCGATGGGACAACTCGTCTTCGGCCACCGGTATCAACCCCCTCGGGAAGAAACTGTGTACACCAGGTTATCGCGCGCTGCTCCATTCGTGTTAGCGCGCGGCCCC
This sequence comes from Amycolatopsis dongchuanensis, assembly GCF_039542405.1. NCBI lineage: Bacteria > Bacillati > Actinomycetota > Actinomycetes > Pseudonocardiales > Pseudonocardiaceae > Amycolatopsis > Amycolatopsis dongchuanensis. The sequence continues at coordinate 22,765 of NZ_BAABIB010000162.1, read as the reverse complement.
GGATATTTTTCGTGTCGCGTCACCTGGTTCAGCGCTACCCGGTTCCGGGAGGGTCGAATCCAGTACCCGCGCCCACTGATGGATGATCCTTTCGCGGCGGCGGCTGTCGTCGCTGAGCAGGTTCGCCAGGCCCAGCCCGCGGGCGAGGTCGAGGGTGGCCTGGACCATCTCGCGCACTCCCCGCTGGTCCTCGCTCACGCCCAGCAGTTCCAGCGCCACCCGGTGCGCTTCCCGGCCCACCCTGGCCTCCAGCGGGACCAGTGCGGCCCGCAGGGCGTCGTCGGTCGAGGCGGCGACCCACAGGTGCAGCGCGGCGCGGAACATCGGCCCGGTGTAGAGGTTCAGCAGCATGTCCACGACCGCTTCGATGCGTGACTCCCCCGGCGGCAGCTCGTCGGCACGCTCCCTCAACTGGGTGAGCTGCACCTCGCCGAGGTACTCGACGGCGGCGGTGACCAGGTCCTCGCGGGTGCGGAAGTGGTGCTGCGCCGCGCCCCGCGACACCCCCGCCCGCTGCGCCACGACCGCGACGGTCGTGCCGCTCCACCCGAGCTCCCCGATGCAGGCGACGGACGCCTCCAGCAACCGCCGCCGGGTGGTGCGGCTCCGCTCCTGCTGCGGCTCACGCCCAGGCGTACTCAGGACCATCCTCCTAATAGGACTTCGGCAGGCCGAGGGAGTGCTGTGCGACGAAGTTCAGCACCATCTCCCTGCTGACCGGCGCGATGCGGCCCACGCGCACGGCCCCGAGCAGCGTACCCAGGCCGTACTCCGACGCCAGCCCGTTGCCCCCGTGCGTCTGGATCGCCGTGTCCACCGCCTTGATCGCGACCTCCGCACCGGCGTACTTCGCCATGTTCGCCGCCTCGCCGGCACCGAAGTCGTCACCCGCGTCGTAGCGGGCCGCGGCCTTCTGCGTCATCAGGCGGGCCAGCTCCAGCTCGATCTTGACCTGCGCCAGCGGGTGGGCGAGCCCCTGGTGGCTGCCGATCGGCGCACCCCAGACGCTGCGCTGCTTCGCGTACTCGACCCCCTTGTCCAGCGCGTACCGCGCGACACCGGTCGAGAACGACGCGGCCATGATGCGTTCGGGGTTGAGCCCCGCGAACAGCTGCGCCAGCGCCGCGTCCTCGGACCCGACCAGCGCGTCGTACGGCAGGCGAACGTCGTCGAGGAACAGGCCGAACTGCTTGTCCGCCGAGACGAGGTCCATCTCGATCTGCCGGTACTCGAACCCGGGCGCGTCGGTGGGGACGATGAACAACGCGGGCTTGAGCTTGCCGGTCTTCGCGTCCTCCGTGCGCCCGACGACGAGCACCGCCTCGGCCTCGTCCACGCCCGAGATGAACACCTTCCGCCCGGACAGCAGCCAGTCCCCGCCGTCACGCCGCGCGGTCGTGGTGATGCGGTGCGAGTTCGACCCGGCGTCGGGTTCGGTGATGGCGAAGGACATCCGCGCCTCACCGGTCGCGAACCTCGGCAGCCAGCGGCTCTTCTGCGCGTCCGTGCCGTACCGGGCGATGACCGTGGCGCAGATCGCCGGGGACACCACCATCAGCAGCATCGGCGTGCCCGCGGCGCAGAACTCCTCGCACACCGCGGCCAGGTCACCGATTCCCGCGCCTCCGCCGCCGTACTCCTCGGGCACGGCGACCCCGAGGTAACCCAGCCGCCCGGCCTCGTTCCACAGTTCCGTGGTGTGCCCGCCGCTGCGGGCCAGCTTCGTGTAGTACTCGTGGCCGTAGCTGCGGCCCAGTTCGGCGACGGCCTTGCGGAGCGCCTGCCGTTCCTCGGGTTCTTCGAAACTCACTGCTGCTCCTTCACTACCGCCAGCACGGCCCCCACCTCGACCTGCTGTCCCACGGACACGGGCAGTTCCGCCACCACGCCGTCGGCCGGCGCGGTGATCCGGTGCTCCATCTTCATCGCTTCCAGCCACAGCAACGGGTCCCCGGCCGACACCGCGGCCCCCGGTTCGACCGCGATCCGCAGCACCGTGCCGGGCATGGGCGCGACGAGCGAACCCGCCACCAGCGCAGAACCGGGTTCGGTGAAGCGCGGCACCGGCGTGAGCGAGACCGGGCCGACGCACACCAGCCCCGGGTACCGGCCCACGGAGAAGCTCCGCCGCACTCCGGAGACGTCCAGCACCACCCGCTCCGGCGTCGCGTGGACGAGCGTGATGTCCTCGCCTCCGACGCGGTTGCCGGTGTACGCGACCTCGTACTCGCGGCCGCCCACGGCGTAGCGCTTGCGCTGGGGCGCCGACCGGACGTTGCGCCAGCCGCCGGGAATGCGCTTTCCGGCGCGGTTCGCGGCCGCGTCGGCGAAGGCCGCCGCGACGGCGGCGAGGCGCTCGTCGCCCAGCGGGGCCGCGAGCGTGTCCAGCCCGTGCCTGCCGAAGAACGCGGTGTCGGTGTTGCCCGCCAGGAACTCCGGGTGCCGCAGCACGTTCACCAGCAAGTCGCGGTTGGTGCGCACGCCGTGGATCTCCGCCCCGGCCAGCGCCGCCGCGAGCTTGCGGGCCGCCTCCGCGCGCGTCGGTGCCCACGCGATGACCTTCGCCAGCATCGGGTCGTAGTGCACGCCGATCGCCGAGCCGTCCTCGACGCCGCTGTCCACGCGCACGTCGCCCGGCACCGCGAAGTGGTGCAGGGTCCCGGTCTGGGGCTGCCAGTCGGCGGCCGGATCCTCGGCGTAGAGCCGCACTTCGATCGCGTGGCCATTCGGCGACGGCGGTTCGGGCGGCAGGGCCGCGCCCTCGGCAATGCGGATCTGCCACGCCACCAGGTCCAGCCCCGTCGCCAGCTCGGTCACCGGGTGCTCGACCTGCAGGCGGGTGTTCATCTCCAGGAAGAAGAACTCGCCGTTCTCCGTAGCGAGGAACTCGACCGTGCCGGCACCCACGTAGTCGATCGCCTGCGCGGCCTTGCGCGCGGCCTCGAACAAGGCCGCTCGCATCGGCTCGTCCACCAGCGGGGACGGCGACTCCTCGACGACCTTCTGGTGCCGCCGCTGGATCGAGCACTCCCGCTCGCCGACCGTCCACACGGTACCGTGCGTGTCCGCGAGCACCTGGACCTCGATGTGCCGCCCGGTTTCCAGGTACCGCTCGCAGAACACCGTCGGATCGCCGAACGCCGACGCCGCCTCGGCCTGCGCGCTCGCGACCGCGCCGGTCAGCTCGTCCAGCTCCCGCACGACGCGCATGCCGCGTCCGCCGCCCCCGGCGGAGGCCTTGATCAGCACGGGCAGGTCGGCCTCGGTGACGCGATCCGGGTCCAGCTCCGCCAGCACGGGCACCCCGGCGCCGGCCATGATCCGCTTGGCCTCCACTTTGGAGCCCATCGCCTCGATGGCGGCCGGTGGCGGCCCGATCCACGTCAGCCCCGCGTCGAGCACGGCCCGCGCGAACACCGCGTTCTCCGACAGGAAGCCGTAGCCGGGGTGCACGGCGTCCGCGCCCGCCGCCTTCGCGGCCTCGACGAGCAGGTCCGCCCGCAGGTACGTGTCCGACGGAGCGTCGCCGGGCAGGCGCACCGCGGCGTCCGCCTCCCGCACGTGCGGGGCGCCGGCGTCCGCGTCGGAGAACACCGCGGCCTTGCCGAGCCCCAGCTCCGCGCAGGTGCGGAACACGCGGCGGGCGATCTCGCCCCGGTTGGCGACCAGAATCGTGGTGAGCATCGGCCTCACATCCGGAAGACGCCGAAGCCCTCGGCGCCCTTGATCGGTCCGTTGGCGATGGCGGACAGGCTCAGCCCGAGCACCGTCCGGGTGTCGCGGGGGTCGATGATGCCGTCGTCGTAGAGCATGCCGGACAGGAACATCGGCATCGACTCGGCCTCGATCTGCTGTTCGACCATGGCACGCATGGCCTTGTCGCCGTCCTCGTCGTAGGCCTGGCCGCGGTTCGCCGCCGCCGCGCGGGCGACGATCGACAGCACGCCCGCCAGCTGCTGCGGCCCCATCACCGCGGATTTGGCGCTGGGCCAGGCGAACAGGAAGCGCGGCCCGTACGCCCGGCCGCACATGCCGTAGTGGCCGGCGCCGTAGGAGGCGCCCATCAGGATGGAGATGTGCGGCACCTTCGAGTTCGACACCGCGTTGATCATCATCGCGCCGTGCTTGATGATGCCGCCCTGCTCGTACTCGCGGCCCACCATGTAGCCGGTGGTGTTGTGCAGGAAGATCAGCGGCGTGTCGGTCTGGTTGGCCAGCTGGATGAACTGCGTGGCCTTCTGCGACTCCTCGCTGAACAGCACGCCCTGCGCGTTGGCGAGGATGCCGACCGGGTAACCGTGCACGTCCGCCCAGCCGGTCACCAGGCTCGGCCCGTACAGCGGCTTGAACTCGTCGAAGTCCGAGCCGTCGACGACGCGGGCGATCACCTCACGCGGGTCGAAGGGCACCTTCAGGCCGCCGGGCACGATGCCCACCAGGTCTCCGGGGTCGTAGCGCGGTTCTTCGTAGTCGGGCTTGGGCGCCGGGCCTTGCTTGTGCCAGTTGAGCCGTTTGACGATGCTGCGGCCGAGCCGGATCGCGTCCTCCTCGTCGACCGCCAGGTAGTCGGCCAGGCCGGAGGTGCGGGCGTGCATCTCCGCGCCGCCCAGCGACTCGTCGTCGGACTCCTCCCCCGTCGCCATCTTCACCAGCGGCGGGCCGCCGAGGAACACCTTCGCGCGTTCCTTGACCATCACCACGTAGTCCGACATGCCGGGCAGGTACGCGCCACCGGCGGTGGAGTTGCCGAACACCAGCGCGATCGTCGGGACGCGCTCGGCGGAGGAGTTCGTCAGGTTGCGGAACGTCCGCCCGCCGGGGATGAAGATCTCCTTCTGCGTGGGCAGGTCCGCGCCGCCGGACTCGACGAGGTTGATCGTCGGCAGGCGGTTCTCGGCGGCGATCTCGGCCGCCCGCAGGCCCTTCTTCAGGCTCGACGGGTTGCTCGCGCCGCCCTTGACGGTCGGGTCGTTGGCGACGATCAGGCATTCGACGCCCTCGACGGTGCCGATGCCGGTGACGACGCTGCCGCCCACGTGGTAGTCGGTGCCCCACGCGGCGAGCGGGGACAGCTCCAGGAACGGCGAGTCCTCGTCCAGCAGCAGCTCGATCCGCTCGCGCGCGAGCAGCTTGCCGCGCTTGCGGTGGCGTGCCACGTACTTCTCGCCGCCCCCGGCGATGGCCTTGGCGTGCTCGGCCTCGATCTCGGCGAGCTTGGCCAGCATCGCCTCCTTGTTCGCCGCGAACTCCTCGCTCGCGGTGTCCACAGCGGACCTGATGACGCTCAAGCGGTGTACCCCAATCGTTTCGCGGCCAGTCCGGTCAGGATCTCGTTCGTCCCGCCGCCGATGCCGAGGATGCGCACGTCCCGGTAGTGCCGCTCCACTTCGGACTCGCGCATGTACCCGAGCCCGCCGTGCAGCTGCACCGCCTCGTTGACGACCCACTCCGCGGCCTCGACGGCACTGTTCTTGGCGAAGCACGCCTCCGCGATGACCTCCTCCCCCGCCACGTGCCGTTCGGCGACGTGCCGGGTGTAGACGCGGGCGAGGTCCGTGCGGCGGGCCATCTCGGTGAGCTTGTGCTGGACGAGCTGCCGGGAAATCAGCGGGCGGCCGAACGTCTCCCGCAGGCGGCACCACTCCAGCGTCAGGTCCAGCGCCCGCTGCGCGGTCGCGTAGGCCTGGACGGCGAGCGACAGGCGTTCGACGACGAACTGCGTGGCGATCTGGACGAACCCACTGTTCTCCTGACCCACCAGGTTCGCGGCGGGCACGCGAACGTCCACGTAGGACAGTTCCGCGGTGTCCGAGCAGTGCCAGCCCATCTTCTCCAGCTTGCGGGACACGGTGAACCCGGGCGTGCCGCGCTCGACGACGAGCAGGGAGATCCCGTGCGCGCCCGGGCCTCCGGTCCGCACCGCGGTGGTGACGAAGTCGGCGCGGCAGCCGGAGGTGATGTAGGTCTTGGCGCCGTTGACGACGTAGTGGTCCCCGTCCCGGCGCGCGGTCGTGCGGATACCCGCCACGTCCGACCCACCGTCCGGTTCCGTGATCGCCAGGGAACCGATCAGCTCGCCTTCGAGCGTAGGCCACACCCACCGCTCGATCTGGGCGGGGTCGCCGGCTTCGACGATGTGCGGCACGGCGATCCCGTTGGTCAGCAGCGACGCGACGAGCCCGCCCGAGCCGCCCGCGTACAGGATCTCCTCCGCGACCACGAGCGCGTCGAGGTAGTTCCCGCCGCCACCGCCCGCGCTTTCCGGGAACGACACGCCGAGTAGCCCGATCGCCCCCGCCTTGCGGTGCAGCTCGCGCGGCAGCTCACCGGCGCGCTCCCACTCGTCGAGGTGCGGCAGCACTTCGGTCTCCACGAACCGGCGGACGGTCTTGCGCAGTTCTGCGCGTTCCGGGGTGTCGATCATGCCGGGACCTCCGTGTGCCGGGCCCGCAGCCATTCGCCGAGCGCCTTGGCCTGCGGGTCGAACCGCGCCTGGGAAGCGACGCCCTCACCGAGCAGCCCGGTGACGACGAAGTTGAGCGCGTACAGGTTGGGCAGCGCGTACCGTTTCACCGGCAGTTCCGCGGTTTCGGGCAACAGCCGCCGGAACTCCTCGACGGTGAGGGTGTTCGCGAGCCAGCGCCACTGCTCCTCGGACCGCACCCACACGCCGAGGTTCGCGTCGCCACCCTTGTCGCCGCTGCGCGCGCCCACAACGGCACCCAGCGGTGCGCGACGGGTCGGACCCGTGTACGGCTTGGGAAGCGCGGGTTCCTCCACATCAGACAGTTCCAGGGTCTGTTCCGAATGCGGGATTTCGACCCGGTCACCCTTGGGCAACACCGCGGTGTGGTGCACCTCCGAAGCGTCCACATAGGACGCGGCGTACACGCCGTACGGCGACGCGTCCGACGGTGGTGCTGTCACGTGGAACCCGGGATAACTGGCGAGCGCGAGTTCGATCGCGGCACCGCTGAAGGCGCGTCCGGCGACCTTCGGATCCTGATCCTTGACCGCGCACCGCAGCAGCGCACTCGCGCCCTGTTCGGTGTCGGCGTCCTCGCGATCGGTCCTGGCCAGCGTCCAGCGGATCTCCGCGGGCGGGCGGTCCTTCAGCGACCGTTCCAGCTGCTCCCGGACCAGCGCGGCCTTCGCGTCGATGTCCAGTCCGGTGAGGACGAACGTGGTCTCGTTGCGGAAACCGCCGAGGGTGTTGAGGCAGACCTTCAGCGTCGGCGGCGGCGGTTCGCCCTTCGCGCCGCTGATCCGCACCCGGTCCGGCCCGGCTTGTTCCAGCGCAACGGTGTCGAAGCGGGTCGTCACGTCCGGTCCGGCGTACCGCGGTCCCGCGATTTCGTACAGCAGCTGCGCGGTGACCGTGCCGACCGTGACGGCTCCCCCGGTGACGGGGTGCTTCGTGATCACGCTCGATCCGTCGGCCTCGATCTCCGCGATCGGGAAGCCGGGCGTGCCGAGGTCGTGCTCGGTGAAGAACGCGTAGTTCCCGCCCGTGGCCTGCGCACCGCATTCGAGGACGTGCCCGGCGACGACCGCACCGGCGAGCCGGTCGTAGTCGTCGCGCCGCCAGCCGTAGTGCGCCGCGGCCGGGCCGACGACGAGCGACGCGTCCGTCACGCGGCCGGTCACCACCACGTCGGCGCCGGCCTTCAGGCACTCCGCGATTCCCCACGCACCGAGGTAAGCGTTGGCGGTCAAGGGTTTTCCCAGCCCCAGGCGTTCGGCTGAGGGCAGCAGCTCGTCGCCCTCCACGTGGGCGACGGCGATGTCCAGCCCGAGCTTCGCGGCCAGGTCGCGGATGGCGTCGGCGAGTCCGGCGGGGTTGAGGCCACCCGCGTTGGTGACGATCTTGACGCCCTTTTCCTGGGCCAGCCCGAGGTTTTCCTCCAGCTGACGCAGGAACGTCTTGGCGTACCCGCGTGAAGCGTCCTTCAGCCGGTCGCGGCCGAGGATCAGCATGGTCAGCTCCGCGAGGTAGTCCCCGGTCAGGACGTCGAGCGGCCCGCCGGTGAGCATCTCCCGCACCGCCGAAAAACGGTCACCGTAGAAACCGGACGCGTTGCCGATGCGCAGGGTCACGCGAACTCCCCCGGCTTGCGGCCCTTTCCGGGCGGGCCGGCGAACGCCTGGGCGATCTCCAGCCACTTCGCCGCGTCCGCCCCCTCGGCCACCAGATCGGTGTCCGCGGGATGCCGCCGCTGCGTCACCACCAGGCAGAAGTCCAGCGCGCTGCCCGTGACCCGCTGTTCGGCGTCCTCTGGCCCGTATGTCCACAATGTACCGTCCGGGGCGCGCAACTCCACGCGGAACTCGACGGGCGGTGGCGCGAGCGAATGGACCGCGAAGGCGAAGTCCCTGGTGCGGACGCCGAAGCGCGCGATGTGCCGGATGCGGTCCGTCGGCTCGTGCGGGATCCCCAGCGCGTCGTACACGTCCTGCGCGTGCGCCCAGGTTTCCATCAAGCGGGCCGTCGCCATCGAAGCGGCGCTCATCGGCGGGCCGTACCAAGGGAATTTCGTGCCTGCCGGAGCCGTTTCCAGCGCCGCGGAAAGCGCTTCCCGTCCGGTCCGCCACTCCTGGAGCAGTTGGTCGCGCGGTTTGCCCGCCTCGTCCACGGCCCCCGCGTCGACGTAGCCGTCGCCCGCGGCGAGCGCGCGCTGGACCTCCGCGCCGAAGTCGTCCGGCGTGCGCACCGCGAGCAGCGCCTTCGCGTCGGTCCACGCGAGGTGCCCGATCTGGTGGGCGATCGTCCAGCCCTCGGCCGGTGTCGGCGTCGCCCAGTCCGCCCCGGCCACGATGTCGTCGAGCGCCTGGCTCTCGGCCGCCAGATCGCTCAGGATCGGTCGCAGGTCCACCACCGCATTCGCCTCCTCGCGCCTGTCACGGAGCCTGGCACCGGTCACCGGAAAAATCAAGCACGCTTGATTGTTTCTCTGCGGACCCCGCTAGCACGACCCGCCGACACGCCCGCATATTGGGGTGCTCGCGGAGAGACACCCCTAGATGTAGTCTTCGATCACCGGCAGCGCCCAGCGACGGGAGACGCTGGCTGCCGGGCGAAGCCTGTCCTCCAGCACGTCGTCCCCCGGGCGGCGTGCCGATCCCACGCGCCCATTTTTGGAGTGATGCATGTCTGTGGAGACCACCTCACGGCCGGCGCGCACCGCCGTGCAGGTCATCCGCCGCGACGGCAGTGTGTCCCCCTTCGACGCGGGCAAGATCTCGGTCGCCCTGACCAAGGCCTTCCTCGCGGTCGAAGGGGACGGCGCCGCGGCGTCCTCGCGCATCCACCACGTCGTGACCGAGCTGACCGGCCAGGTCGAGACGGCTCTGCTGCGCCACGCCACCCCCGAGGCCGCGCTGCACATCGAGCAGATCCAGGACCAGGTGGAGCTCGCGCTCATGCGCGGCGGGCACCACAAGGTCGCCCGCGCGTACGTGCTCTACCAGGAGGAGCACGCGAAGGCCCGCGAACAGCCCGCCGAGCCGGACGCCTCCGCGCACGTCGACTGGGCCCGCGTCGAGCACGTCGTCGGCGAGGCCGTCGCGGGGATCGACGACGTGTCGGCGGAGCCGGTGCTGGCCGAGACCAAGCGGAACCTCTACCAGGGCATCACGGCCGACGAGCTGGGGACGGCGCTGATCATGGCCGCCCGCACGCTCGTGGAGAAGGAGCCCAACTACTCGTTCGTCACGGCCCGCCTGCTGCTGGACAAGCTGCGGGGCGAGGCGCTGGGCTACCTGGCCGGCGAGCCGCGCCAGGCCAGCCACGACGAGCTCAACTACCCCGGCTACTTCCGCGACTACCTCGCGCGGGCGATCGAGCTGGAGCTGGCCGACCCCGAGCTGGCGAAGTTCAACCTGAAGAAGATCACCGCGGCGATCCGCCCCGAGCGCGACCTCGACTTCGGCTTCCTCGGCCTGCAGACCCTCTACGACCGCTACTTCCTGCACCACGACGGCACGCGGTTCGAGCTGCCGCAGGCGTTTTTCATGCGGGTCGCGATGGGCCTGGCACTGCGCGAGGACGACCGCGAGAAGCGCGCGATCGAGTTCTACGAGCTGTTGTCGAGCTTCGCGTTCATGGCCTCGACGCCGACGCTGTTCAACTCCGGCACGACGCGCCCGCAGCTGTCGTCGTGCTTCCTGACCACGGTCGACGACGAGCTGGACTCGATCTTCCAGTCGTACAAGAACAACGCACTGCTGGCCAAGTACTCCGGCGGCCTCGGCAACGACTGGACGCCGGTCCGCGGCCTCGGCGCGCACATCAAGGGCACCAACGGCAAGTCGCAGGGCGTGGTCCCGTTCCTCAAGATCGCGAACGACACCGCGGTGGCCGTGAACCAGTGCTTCGCACCGGAGACGGGCATCTACACCGCGGACGGGGTCAAGGCGATCCGGGACGTCCGCGTCGGTGACCTGGTGCTCGGCTCGAGCGGCAGCTACCGCGAGGTGACCGACGTACTCGCCTACGACCAGACCGACCCGATGGTCGAGGTGAACGTCAAGCACTCCGCCGAAACCCTGAAGGTCACGTCAGGACACCCGTTCTACGCCATCCAGGGCGTGCCGCTCGGGCAGGAGAACCAGCGGACCCTCAAGTGGCTCGCGGACGGCAAGGTCCGTCCGGAGTGGGTCGACGCGAGCCACCTGACCAAGGGCGACTACGTGGCCCAGGTCGTGCCGAAGGAGGTCGTGCCCCTGCCCGGCTTCACCGAAGAGGACGCGCGTCTGTACGGCATCCTGCTGGGCGACGGTCACCTGTCCAAGGACGGACAGCAGTGGGGCGTCTCCGGGAATCCCGAGCTGGACACCCATCTGGACTTCGTCCGGAAGTACCTCACCGAGCGCGGCATCCACTTCTGGGAAACCGGACGCGGCGACAGCTACGCACAGATCCACTGGGCCGCGGAACCGCTCACGGGAGCGCGCGAGCCATCCCTGCCGTTCACCGCTGCGGACCTCTACGACGGCGAACACAACAAGCGCATTGCTCGCAGGCTGGCGCACCTGCCCAGGCCGCAGACCCTGGCTCTGCTGCAGGGTTTGCTGGAGACCCATGGCGGCGTGTCGCGGGGTGTCGAGGTCTACTTCACCACGACCTCGCGCCACCTCGCGGCCGCAGTGCGTTACCAACTGCTTCGCCTGGGGATTCCGTCGGATGGGAAGACCCTCGACATCCGGGTCCCCGCGGTGCCGGAGATCGCGCAGTTGCTCGGCTGCCGTCCGGCGGTGAAGCGGAACTGGATCGAGTACCAGGGGATGGTCTTTTCCCGCGTACGCGACGTGCGCGAGATCGATGTGGTGCCCACCGTGTTCGACCTCAAGGTCGAGGGCGACCAGTCCTACATGACGGTCGCGGGCCTGGTGCACAACGGCGGGAAACGGAAGGGCGCCGCCTGCGCCTACCTCGAGACCTGGCACATCGACGTCGAGGAGTTCCTCGACCTGCGGAAGAACACCGGCGACGACCGGCGGCGCACCCACGACATGAACACCGCCAACTGGGTGCCCGACGAGTTCCTCCGCCGCGTCGAGGCCGACGGGGCGTGGACGCTGTTCTCCCCCGACGAGACGCCCGACCTGCACGACCTCTACGGCGACGCGTTCGCCCAGCGCTACCGCGAGTACGAGGCCGCCGCCGACCGGGGCGAGATCAAGGTGTTCAAGCGCGTGCGGGCCGTGGACCTGTGGCGGCGCATGCTGACCATGCTGTTCGAGACCGGGCACCCGTGGATCACGTTCAAGGACCCGTCGAACCTGCGCTCGCCGCAGCAGCACGCCGGCGTCGTGCACTCGTCGAACCTGTGCACCGAGATCACGCTCAACACCAGCACCGACGAGGTCGCCGTGTGCAACCTCGGCTCGGTGAACCTCCTCCAGCACGTCACGCCGGAGGGGCTGGACACCGCGAAACTGGAGCGCACCGTCCGCACCGCCGTCCGGATGCTGGACAACGTCATCGACATCAACTTCTACACGATCCCCGAGGCACGCCGGTCCAACCTGCGGCACCGCCCCGTCGGGCTGGGCCTGATGGGCTTCCAGGACGCGTTGTTCGAGCTCGGCCTGCCGTTCGCGTCCGAGGAGGCCGTCGAGTTCGCCGACCGCAGCATGGAGCACATCAGCTACTACGCGATCTCCGCCTCCGCGGACCTCGCCGCCGAACGCGGGCGGTACGAGTCCTTCGAAGGATCCCTGTGGAGCCAGGGCATCCTGCCGATCGACTCGCTGCGCCTGCTGGAGCAGGCCCGCGTCGGCGACGGGCTGGAGGTCGACCACTCGTCCACATTGGACTGGGGCGGCCTGCGGGAACGCGTCCGCACCACCGGGATGCGCAACTCCAACGTCATGGCGATCGCGCCCACCGCGACGATCTCCAACATCTGCGGCGTCGGCCAGTCCATCGAGCCGCTGTTCCAGAACCTGTTCGTCAAGTCCAACATGTCCGGCGACTTCACCGTCGTCAACCCGCACCTGGTGCGCAGCCTCAAGGAACGCGGGCTGTGGGACGAGGCGATGGTGTCGGACCTGAAGTACTTCGACGGCAGCCTCGCCCGGATCGACCGGATCCCCGCCGACCTCAAGCGGCTGTACGCCACCGCGTTCGAGATCGACAGCCGGTGGCTGGTGGACGCCGCGTCCCGGCGGCAGAAGTGGATCGACCAGGCGCAGTCGCTCAACCTGTACGTGGACGCGCCGAGCGGCCGCAAGCTCGACGAGCTGTACCGCTACGCGTGGCACAAGGGCCTGAAGACCACCTACTACCTGCGGGCCCGCGCGGCCACGAGCGTGGAGAAGAGCACCCTGCGCGGAACGGACGGCAAGCTCAACGCCGTGCCCGCCACCGTGCCCTCGGTTCCGGTCGCCGCACCGGAACCCGCCGCCTGCCGGATCGACGACCCCGACTGCGAGGCCTGCCAGTGACCGACGTGAGCCCCCTGATCGACCGCGACGCGGGACGCGTCAGCATCGACGACAAGGCGATGCTCAACGCCCGCGCCGACGTGAACCAGCTGCTGCCGCTGAAGTACCGCTGGGCCTGGGAGAAGTACCTGGCGGCGTGCAGCAACCACTGGATGCCGACCGAGGTGTCGATGCAGGCCGACATCGCGCTGTGGCGCTCCCGTGACGGCCTGACCGAGGACGAACGCGTGATGCTCAAGCGCAACCTGGGCTTCTTCGCGACCGCGGAATCCCTGGTGGCCAACAACCTCGTGCTCGCGGTGTACCAGCGGATCACCAACCCCGAGTGCCGGCAGTACCTGCTGCGCCAGGCGTTCGAGGAGGCCGTGCACACGCACACCTTCCAGTACATCTGCGAGAGCCTCGGCCTCGTCGAGGGCGAGCTGTTCAACGCCTACCGCGAGGTCCCCTCGATCACCGCGAAGGACGCGTGGGCGCTGAAGTACACCCGCGGCCTGGAAAACGCCGCCGACGACCAGGACTTCCTGCGCGACCTCGTGGCGTTCTACGTCGTGTTCGAGGGCATGTGGTTCTACACCGGGTTCGCGCAGATCCTGTCGCTGGGACGGCGCAACAAGATGGTGGGCATCGCCGAGCAGTACCAGTACATCCTGCGGGACGAGTCGATCCACCTGAACTTCGGCATCGACTGCATCAACCAGATCAAGATCGAGAACCCGCACCTGTGGACTCCGGAGTTCGCCGACGAGGTGCGCGGGATGCTGATCGAGGCGTGCGAGCTGGAGGTCGCCTACGCCCGCGACACGATGCCACGCGGGATGCTCGGGTTGTCGGCGGAGCTGTGCGAGCAGTACATGCACTTCATCACCGACCGGCGGGCGCAGCAGATCGGGCTGGCGCCGATCTTCGGCGCGACGGAAAACCCGTTCCCGTGGATGTCGGAGGCGATGGACCTGAAGAAGGAGAAGAACTTCTTCGAGACCCGCGTGACCGAGTACCAGACCGGCGGCTCGCTCGACTGGGACTGACAACGGGTCTTGCCAGTTGGGGGAAGGGGCGGCACGCTGGGGGCAGTGCGCACGTGCCGAGGAGGTCTCGTGACGATCCGCGACCGCGTTCCGCCCCTCACCTCGCTGCCGCTGCCCGCGGCCGTCGACCGGCGGCTGCTGGGCAAGCGGTGGCCGGTCACCGAACTCGCGCCACCGCCGCCCGGCAGCGGCCTGGCCCCCGTACTCGGCGACGCGGGACCGCCGGTGATCGGGCACGCGCTGGACTCGATGCGGTTTGGGCCGGCGTTCGCGTTGCGGCGGTTCGAGACGTTCGGGCCGGTGTCGTGGATGGGTTCGTTCGGGCAGCGGTTCGTCGTGCTCGGCGGCCCGGAGGCCACGCAGCAGGCGCTGGTGAACAAGGACAAGGCGTTCTCGCAGGAGGGCTGGAAGTTCCTCATCGAGCGCTTCTTCCACCGCGGGCTGATGCTGCTGGACTTCGAGGAGCACCACCTGCACCGGCGGATCATGCAGGAGGCGTTCACGCGCGACCGCCTCGCCGGGTACTCGCGGCAGTGGGGTCCGGTGCTGCGGGAAGGTGTCGGGGCGTGGGGCCGGCCGGGGCGGCCGCGGTTGTACTGGGCCCTCAAGCGGCTCACCCTCGACGTGGCGTCACGCGTGTTCATGGGCATGCCGAGCGGGAACGACGCCGCGCGGCTCAACCGGGCGTTCGTGGACTCGGTGCGCGCGGCGACGTCGCTCGTGCGGTTCCCGGTGCCGGGCGGCCGGTGGGCGGCGGGCCTGGCGGGACGGCGCACGCTGGAGCGGTACTTCGGCGAGAACCTGCCCGCGAAACGGCGTGCGCCGGGGCCGGACCTGTTTTCCGTGCTGTGCCAGGCGACCGGCGAGGACGGCGCGCAGTTCAGCGACGCCGACGTCGTGAACCACATGATCTTCCTGATGATGGCCGCCCACGACACCACGACGATCACCAGCACGGCGGCGGCATACCACCTCGCGAAGCACCCGGAGTGGCAGGAGCGGGCCCGCGCGGAGTCACTGGCGCTCGGTGACGACTACCCGGACCTGGCCGCGCTGGACGAGCTGAAGACGCTGGACCTGGTGATCAAGGAGTCGCTGCGGCTGACCGCGCCGGTGCCGTCGTTGCCGAGGAAGACGGTGAAGGACGTGGCGGTGCTCGGTCACCACGTGCCCGCCGGGACGCTGGTCACGTTGTCGCCCAGCACCAACCACTTCTCGCCGGACCACTGGACGAACCCGCACGCGTTCGACCCGGAGCGCTTCGCGGAGGACAGGCGGGAGGACCGCTCGCACCGGTTCGCGTGGATGCCCTTCGGCGGCGGGGCGCACAAGTGCATCGGGCTGCACTTCGGGATGTTCGAGGTGAAGGCCGTGCTGCACGAGATGCTGCGCGCGCACCGCTGGACGGTGCCGGAGCGCTACCGCGTGCGGTGGGACTACGTGTCGCTCCCCGTGCCGGTGGACGGCTTGCCGGTGACGTTGACGCCACGCTGACCGTGTTCGCCGAGCACGGGGAACGCTTCCCCGATCGCGGTGAGCGCGTCGATGATCGGCGGCAGGTCGGTCTGGTCGAGGTCGTCGAGGAGGAACGTCAGCGTGTTCGCGCTGCCTGGCTGGTCGCGGGCCACGCCCCGGACCTCGATCCGGCCGGAGCGGTGCACCGTCGCGGTCAGGCTGAGCCACTCCTCCAGCGACTCCAGGCGCGCGACGCCGCCGAAGTCCTCGTACGCCTTCACCAGCTCCTCGCGGAAACCACGCAGCTCTTCCGCCCGCAGCCCGGCGGGAATGTGCCCCTTGAACCCGCCCACCACGACGTCGACGGGGCTGTACAACCAGTTCCCGTCGTCGAAATCCGTCGCTCCGGGGTGCATGCGGCCCAGCACCGTGATCTCCACCCGGTCACCCAGCGGCGACCCGATCAGCACCGGCGACACCATCACCCCGCCACGGGTGCCGGCGACGCGACCTCCGCCGCGACCGCGGTGGCCGCCCGCACGAACGCCGCCACAGCCGGGGAACGGGAATCCTGCGGCCAGGCCAGGAACAGCGTCACCGGCGGGAGGTCCGTCACCGTGCGGTACGCGATGCCCGGCCGCGGATGGCGCCGCGCCAGGGAATCGGGCACGAACCACACCAGGCCGCTCACCTCGACGAGGTTGAAGATCTGCGCCAGGTCCCGCGTCGACCGGCGGATCGCCTCCGGACCGAGCACCAGGCCACCGTCCTCCGCCGCACCGCCGTCCGGCAGCGTCCGCCCCCGCAAATCGGCCAGGCACAAGGAAGAACGGGCGGCGAGCGGGTCGTTCGCCGCGATCGCGAGCAGGCGCGGTTCCGTCAGCAGCGGCTCGCTGTCCAGGCCCCGCGGCTCGAACGGCTCCGGCAGCAGCGCGACGTCCGCCCTGCCCTCGCGCAACGCCGGGGCCTGCTCGCCCCGGCCGCCGAGCAGCAGCTCCACCGGCACGGCCTCGTCCTCCTGCTCGAACGCGCTGAGGATCCGCGGCAGCAAGCCGGCGTCGTAGTCCGCCTTCAGCGCCAGCCGCAGCCCCGGCGCCGGCCGCCCCGCGTGCTGCGCCCTGCGGCCCGCGGCGGAGACGGCCTCGATCGCGGTGCGCGCGTCCCGCAGCAGCACCTCCCCCGCCGGTGTCAGCCTGACCTGGCGCGTCGTGCGCTCGAGCAGCCGCACGCCCAGCTGCCGCTCCAGCTCCCGGATCGCCCGCGACAACGGCGGCTGCGCCATCCCGAGCCGCTCCGCCGCGCGGCCGAAGTGCAGCTCCTCGGCGACCGCCACGAAGTACCGCAGCTGCCGCACCTCCAGATCACTCATATTCCCACGGTATCAATGCCGACTGGATCGGTCCTTCACCTCCGCCCCGGCCCGCAGTTGACTCGGCAGCGGCAAAAGGGAAATCCCAGGAGGTCCTCATGATCGTCGTCACCACGCCCACCGGCGCCATCGGCCGCCAGGTCGTCCGCAACCTCCTCGACCGGGACGAGCGGGTCCGCGTCGTCGTGCGGGACCCGGGCAAGCTGCCCGACGACGTCCGAGAACGCGTCGAGGTCGTGCCGGGCTCGCACGGCGACCTCGACGTCGTCACCCGCGCGTTCGAGGGTGCCGACGCCGTTTTCTGGCTGGTGCCACCGGATCCGCGCGCGGAGACCATCGAGGCCGCGTACGTGGACTTCAGCAGGCCCGCGTACGAAGCCATCAAGACCCAGGGGGTCGGCCGCGTCGTGGGCGTCTCGTCCGTCGGCCGCGGCACGCCGGTCGTCGGCAACGCCGGGCACGTCACGGCGTCCATCGCGATGGACGACCTGCTCGCGAGCACCGGCGTGCCGTACCGCTCCCTCGCGAACGCCACGTTCATGGACAACCTGCTCCGGCAGGTCGCCTCGATCCGCGACCAGGGCGTCTTCTACGACATCATCGCGGGCGACACCAAGGCGCCGACGTGCGCGACGCGTGACATCGCCGCCGTGGCCACCGGGCTGCTGACGGACCCGACGTGGAGCGGGTACGACAGCGTGCCCGTGCTCGGCCCGGAGGACCTGTCCCAGGAGGACCTCGCGCGCACCATGTCCGAGGTGCTCGGCAAACCCGTGCGGTACCAGCGGATCCCCGCGGCGGACCTGAAGGCGATGATGCTCGGCCGCGGCACGTCCGAGGCCGTGGCGCAGGCCCTGATCGACATGATGACCGCCAAGGACAACGGCCTCGACCTCGGCGAGCCGGACGCCGACCGCAGCGGCACGCCGACGACGTTCCGGCAGTGGTGCGAGGAGGTGCTCAAGCCCGCCGTCGAGTCCTGAGCACCTCCCCGGGCCTCAGACCAGCGCGCCCTGGAGGAGCTCCGCGACGCGTGCGCGGATCTCGGGGGTGTCCAGGCCGCGCACGGTCAGCGTGGTGCGGCGGCGCAGGACGTCGTCGGGCTCGCACGCCCACTCCCGTTCGATCGCGTACACCACCTGGGCCCAGATGTCGGGTCCATCGGGGTGCACGCGCTCGAGCAGGTCGGGGTTTTCGAGCCCGAGCGCGAGCAGCTCGTGGCTGACCGAGCCGTAGTGCCGCGCCAGGTGGGCGGCGACGTCCTGCGGCAGCTCCGGGGCGGCACGCAGCAGCACGTGCTCCACCGCCTCGGGGCTCGCCGCGCCGGGCAGCGGCGCGTTGACCGGACCGGGCGTGGCCTGGGGCAGCCGCGTGCGCAGCTGCTTGAGCACCTTCCGGCCGATGTCGCGGAACGTCGTCCACTTGCCGCCCGCGATGCTGATCATGCCGCCGCGCCCGACGCTGACCACGGTCTCGCGCTTGGCGTGCTGGGTGTCGCCCTCGCCGCCGGGCAGCACGCGCAGCCCCGCGAACGAGTACACGATGTCCGACCGGCGCAGGTGCTCCTCCCCGATCGACAACCCGGCCTCGCCGAGGATCTGGTCCACGTCGGCGTCCGTGGGGCGGACGTCGCCCGGGTCGCCCCGGTACTCCTCGTCGGTGGTGCCCAGCAGCAGCCGGCCCTCCCACGGGATGGCGAAGGACACGCGGCCGCCGTCGAGCGGGGTGGTGACCGCCGCGTCCCACGTGCCGTGCCGCCGCAGCACGAGGTGCGTGCCCTTGGACAGCCGCATGCTGGGCCGTGCGGCCGGGTCCTCCAGCCGCCGCAGGTGGTCGACCCACGGCCCGGCCGCGTTCACGACGACCTCGGCGTCGACGCCGAACTCCTTGCCGGACAAGGTGTCCCGGACGTCCACACCGGACACCTGCCCGCCGGTGGTGCGCAGGCCGAGCACCTCGGCGTGGTTGAGCAGCACGGCACCGGACGCGGCGGCGGCACGCGCGGTGGTGACCGCGAGCCGGGCGTCGTTCATCTGGTGGTCGTGGTAGATGCCGCACGCCGTCAGCGCGTCGGCACGCAGGCCCGACACGTACTGCTGCGCCCGGGCGGGCGAGATGATGTGCCCGATGCCGTCGGCGAAGCCGGACAACGCCGTGTAGGCGAGCATCCCGGCACCGATCGTCACCGGCCCGTGCGGGCCGCCGCGGCGCAGTGCCACGAGGAACGGCAGCGGGCGCACGTGGTGCGGGGCCACCGTGGTGCCGAGCGCGCGGCGTTCACGGTGGTTCTCCCGCACCAGCTTGACGTTGCCCATCGCCAGGTACCGCAGGCCGCCGTGCACGAGCTTCGACGAGGCGCTGGAGGTGGCCGACGCGAAGTCGCCCTTCTCGACCACCGCCACGCGCAGCCCGGCCCTGGCGGCCTCCCACGCGGTCGCGAGCCCGACGATGCCGCCGCCGATCACCAGCACGTCGAACCGGCCGGTGGTCAGCAGCTCCGTGGTCCGGGCCCGTTGCCCGGCAAGGGATTCGTGCACGTGTCCTACTTCCTTCGCTTCCGTCAGTCCGCGTCGATCCAGCCGACCGTGCGGGAAACCGCTTTCTTCCAGCCCGCGTAGCCCTCGGCCCGCTGCTCGTCGCTCCACGTCGGCTCCCAGCGGCGGTCCTCCTGCCAGTTCTGCTCCAGCTCGTCCGTGGAGCCCCAGAACCCGACCGACAGGCCGGCGGCGTAGGCGGCGCCGAGCGCGGTGGTCTCGGCGACCACCGGCCGCGACACCGGCACGCCGAGGATGTCCGCCTGCAGCTGCATGCACAGCTGGTTCGCGGTCACCCCACCGTCCACCCGCAGCACCTCCAGCTCGACGCCGGAGTCCGCGGTCATCGCCTCCACCACGTCGCGGCTCTGGTAGCAGATCGCCTCCAGCGTCGCGCGGGCCACGTGCGCGTTGGTGCTGTAGCGGGACAGGCCCAGCAGCGCGCCGCGCGCGTCGGAACGCCAGTACGGCGCGAACAGGCCCGAGAAGGCCGGGACGAAGTAGACGCCGCCGTTGTCCTCGACCTGGCTCGCCAGCGCCTCGCTCTGCGCGGCACCGCTGATGATGCCGAGCTGGTCACGCAGCCACTGCACGGCCGAGCCCGTGACGGCGATCGAGCCCTCCAAGGCGTAGACCGGCTTCTCCTCGCCGAACTGGTAGGCGACCGTGGTGAGCAGCCCGTGCTGCGAGCGCACCAGCTCGTGACCGGTGTTGAGCAGCAGGAAGTTGCCGGTGCCGTAGGTGTTCTTGGCCTCGCCGGGCCGGAAGCACAGCTGGCCGACGGTCGCCGCCTGCTGGTCGCCGAGCACCCCGGCGAGCTTCACCTCGCCGCCGAACGGCCCGTTCGCGCGGGTCACGCCGTGCAGCTCCGGGTTCCCCGACGGGAGGATGAACGGCAGCATCTGGCGCGGGATGTCGAAGAAGGACAACAGCTCGTCGTCCCAGTCCCACGTCTCCAGGTTCATCAGCATCGTGCGGCTGGCGTTGGTGGGATCGGTGATGTGCACCCCGCCGTCGACGCCGCCGGTGAGGTGCCACAGCAGCCAGGTGTCCATCGTGCCGAAGATCGCGTCGCCCGCCTCGGCCGCGGCACGCACGCCGTCGACGTTCTCCAGGATCCACTGCAGCTTGCCCGCGGAGAAGTACGTCGCGGGCGGCAGGCCCGCCTTCTGCCGGATCACGTCGCCGCGGCCGTCCGCGTCGAGCGCGGCGGCGATGCGGTCGGTGCGCGTGTCCTGCCAGACGATCGCGTTGGTGTAGGGCCGGCCGGTGCGCCGGTTCCACACCACGGTCGTCTCGCGCTGGTTGGTGATGCCGACCGCCGCGAGGTCGCTCGCCCGCAGGTCGCCCTTGGTGAGCGCGCTTTCGATGACCGCGCGGGTGCGTTCCCAGATCTCGGTCGGGTTGTGCTCGACCCAGCCGGGCCGCGGCAGGATCTGGTCGTGCTCCAGCTGGTGGCGCACGATCTCATTGCCCCCGTGGTCGAAGACCATGAACCGGGTGCTGGTCGTGCCCTGGTCGATCGCGCCGACGAACTCGCCCATTGTCGTCACCTTCCTGCTCAGGCCTTGGCCTCGACGGGGATCCGCCCGGGCTCGGCCGGCCCGGCGGTGGGGAGGAACCGGCCGACGAGCAGCCGGTAGAGAGCGATGCCGACGATGCCGCCGATCAGGGGACCGACGATCGGCACCCAGAAGTAGAGATCGCCGTACTGGTCGTGCCACGCGCCGTCGTAGCCGGTGAGGAAGGACGCGAGCCGCGGGCCGAAGTCACGGGCGGGGTTGATCGCGTACCCGGCGTCGGTGCCCCACGCCATGCCGATGCCCACGACGACGGCGCCGACGATGATCGGCGAGGCCCACTGCGGGGGCACGAGGTTGCGCGCGTCGGTGATCGCGGCGACGAGGAACAGCAGGATCGCGGTGCCGATGATCTGGTCGCGCAGCGCGCCGAGATCGCTCACGGGCAGCGTGCCGTTGCCCGGCAGGGTCGAGAACACGCCCTGGGTCTTGATGGTGTGCCCCGGGTCCGCGGCCGACAGGACCTCGCTGTAGTTCCACCGCACGAGCAGCGCGGCGACGAACGCGCCCGCGGTCTGGGCGAGCACGTACGGGGCGACCTTGCGCCACGAGAAGTCGCGGAACACCGCCAGCGCCACCGTCACCGCGGGGTTGAGGTGTCCGCCGCTGATGCGGGCGGAGACGAACACGCCGAGCACCACGCCGAGACCCCAGGCCCACGCGATGCTGTCGTGGTCACCGATACCGGCGGCCGCGACCTGCGCGACCACGCCCACGCCGAACAAGATCAGGATGAGGGTGCCGGCGAATTCCGCCAGCACCTCGCCGGCGAGCCCGCCGGCCTTGAGACGCTCCATTGCCACCTCCGAACCCAGTCCCGCCACGCCACCGGGGCGGGTGCCGGGGACGTTAGGAAGCGATCACGGGGGCGACAACGGGCACCGTTCGGCATCGTCGAACGCCCGATCTCGCGCACGGGGGTGGCCCGCGCCGAACGGCAGCTCGGGCGCGGGAGGTGCGGTCGGCATTGTCGAACGGAAAGGGGTTAAGGTTCGCGTCGTGCCGGGCCCCATCCAGTCCATCGAACGCGCCGCCGCGATCCTGCGGCTGCTCGCGCGCGGGTCGGGCAGGCTCGGGCTGGCCGACATCGCCGCCGGGCTGGGGCTGGCGAAGGGCACCGCGCACGGGCTGCTGCGCACCCTGCAGGGCGTGGGCTTCGTCCACCAGGATCCCGTATCCGGCCAGTATTCACTCGGGGACGCGTTGTCGCACCTCGGTCCCGGCTACCTCGACGCCAACGACCTCCGCTCGCGCGCGAGCAACTGGGCCGACGCGCTCGCCGCCCGCAGCGGGGAGGCCGTGCGGCTCGGCGTGCCGGACGGCGGCAGCGTGCTGGTGGTGCACCACGTGTTCCGGCCGGACGACACGCAGCAGTCGCTCGACGTCGGCAGTTCCCAGCCCCTGCACGCGACCGCGCTCGGCAAGGTGCTGCTCGCGTTCGACGCCGACCTCGCCCAGACCGTGCTGTCGGGTGCGCCCGAGCCCTACACCCGCCGCACCCTCACCACGGGCGCGGCACTGAGCGGTGCGCTGGCGCGGATCCGCGAGGCGGACTGGGCGGCTGAGGTCGAGGAGTTCGTGCCCGGCGAGGCCGGTGTCGCCGCGCCGATCCGCTCGTTCGGCGGGCTTGTCGTCGGCGCCATCGGCATCACCGGCGCGGTGGACCGGCTCTGCGACACCCGCGGCAGGCCGCGCCCGGCGCTCGTGCAGAGCGTCCGGGACGCGGCACTCGCGGTGAGCCGCGATCTGGAGACGGACCGCTAGTGTCCTGAGTCGTTAGTTCAGCGCCAGACTAAGAGGTCCTAACAGATTGAGTGTTTCTTGAGTCGGCGCCAGCAGATGATGCTGCAG
>NZ_BAABIB010000161.1:0-55635 GCF_039542405.1 Amycolatopsis dongchuanensis | reverse complement strand
CGCCCCCCGCCCCGCCGCCACCACCCCCACCCGAACCACCCCCGCCCAGCTGCGCCGCGTCGTGGGGGCGAGCCTCGTCGGGACCACCATCGAGTGGTACGACTTCTTCGTCTACGCCTCCGCCGCGAGCCTCGTCTTCGGCACGCAGTTCTTCCCCTCCCTCAACGGCACCGCGGCGCTCCTGGCCTCCTTCGCCACGTTGGGCGTCAGCTTCGTCGCCCGGCCTATCGGCGGCGTGGTGGCCGGGCACCTCGGCGACCGCCTCGGGCGCAAGGCCGTGCTCGTCGCGACGCTGCTCCTCATGGGCATCTCCACGGTCGGCGTCGGCGTGCTGCCCGGCTACGGCTCGATCGGCGTCGCGGCGCCCGTGTTGCTCGTCGTGCTGCGCCTGCTCCAAGGCTTCTCCGCCGGCGGCGAGTGGGGCGGCGCCGCGCTCATGTCCGTCGAGCACGCCCCGCCCGGCCGCCGCGGCTACCTCGGCTCCTACCCCCAGATCGGCGTGCCGATCGGCCTCCTGCTGGCGAACCTCGTGTTCTTCACCGTCTCCACGCTCACCACGAAGGAGCAGTTCCTGGCGTGGGGCTGGCGCATCCCGTTCCTGCTGTCCGTCGTGCTCATCGCGGTCGGGTTCTTCGTGCGCGCCAAGGTTTCCGAGAGCCCCGTCTTCACGGAACTGCGCGAACGCCGTGCCCGCCGGTCCGCGCCGCTGGCCGAGCTGTTCCGCGGCAACACCCGGGAACTGCTCGTCGCGATCGGGCTGTTCATCGCCAACAACATGGTCGGCTACATCCTGATCGCGTTCATCAACTCCTACGGCACGCGCACGCTCGGCCTGTCCAGCTCCACGATGCTGTTCGTGGGCATGGTCGGCGCGGTCAGCTGGGGCGTGTTCACCATGCTCGCCGGGCGCTGGTCGGACTCGTGGGGCCGCCGCCGCACGTACCTCGTCGGCACGGTCGCGATGGCCGCGTGGACGTTCCCGTTCTTCCTGCTGTTCGACACCCGTTCGCTGCCGCTGATGCTGCTTTCGGTGGTGGTGCTCGCCTTCGGGCTCGGGCTGACGTACGGGCCGCAGGCCGCCGCCTACGCGGAACTGTTCCCGGCCGCCATCCGCTACAGCGGGGTCTCGTTCGCGTACTCCTTCGGGGCCATCCTCGGTGGCGGGTTCGCCCCGCTGCTCGCCACCTGGCTCATCGGCCTCACCGGCACGTCGCTGTCGGTGTCGGCCTACATGCTGCTGACCTGCCTGGTCAGTCTCGCCGCCGTGCTCGCCCTGCGCGAGCGTTCCGCCGCCGAGCGCGAAGCCTTCGTGCTCGCGGCCGACTGAAAGGACACCCCATGCCCAAACCGTTCGCCTCCTCCGCCGACACCGCCGCCAAGGAGCAGACGCTGGAGGTCCTCGCCGACGGCGTCTACGCGCTGACCGCCGAGGGCGACCCGAACATCGGCGCCATCGAGGGCGAGGACTTCCTCGTCTGCTTCGAGGCCCTCGCCACGCCCGTCGCCGCGCGCAAGTGGCTCGCGAAACTGCGGGAGCACACCGACAAGCCCGTGCGCTACCTGGTGCTCAGCCACTACCACGCCGTCCGCGTGCTCGGTGCAAGCGCTTTCCAGGCGGAAACCATCGTGGCGCACGAGAACACCAAGGCGCTGGTCGCCGAGCGCGGCAAGGAGGACTGGGAAAGCGAGTTCGCCCGCATGCCGCGCCTGGCCGAGGGCGCGGACTCGGTGCCGGGCCTGACGTGGCCCACGCTCACCTTCGCCGACCGGCTGACCATCGACCTCGGCGGCGACCGCGGCGAGCTGGTGCTGCAGTGGCACGGCCGCGGGCACACCGAGGGCGACATCACCGCGTGGCTGCCGCGCGAGAAGATCCTGTTCGCCGGTGACCTCGTGGAGGCCGAAGCCGCGCTCTACACCGGCGACGCCTTCCACCGCGAGTGGTCGTCGTCCACTTTGGACAACCTGAACGCGCTCGGCGCGGAGCAGCTCGTCGGCGGCCGCGGCGGGGTCAGCAGGGGCCGGGACGCGGTGGACGCCGCGATCGAGCAGACCCGCAACTTCCTGCGGGTGATGATCCGCGAGGTCGGCGCCGTCCAGCAGCGTGGCGGCACGCTCAAGGAGGCCTTCGAGGCCACGCACGCCGCACTGGTCGACGACTACGGGCACTGGCCGATCTTCGAGCACTGCCTGCCGTTCGACGTCTCGCGGCTGTGGGACGAACTGTCCGGTGTGGAGCGTCCGGTGATCTGGACCGCCGAACGCGACCGCGAGGTCTGGGCCCAGCTGCAGGGCTGACCGCCCGCGGAACGGAGCATCCGATGATCACCGCATCCTGGCAGGCCGCACCGGTGCTCGTGCTCGGCGCGGGCCCGGTCGGCCAGACCACCGCACTGCTGCTCGCCCGCTGGGGCGTGCCCACGATCGTGCTCGACCAGCGGCCGCACCGCGACAAGATCGGCTCCAAGGCGATCTGCCAGCAGCGCGACGTCCTCGACGTGTGGGAGGCCGTCGGCGCCGGGCGGCGGATCGCCGACGAGGGCGTCACCTGGACCACGGCCCGCACCTTCCACCGCGGCACCGAGTTGTTCAGCTACACCTTCGCCGAGCCCGGCCGCCCGGCGTTCCCGCCGTTCGTCAACATCTCCCAGACCCGCACCGAGGAGGTCCTCGACGAGCGGATCGCCGCGGAGCCCTCGATCGACGTGCGCTGGGGGCACCGCGTGACCGGCGTCGAACAGGACGGCGAGGGCGTGCGCGTGCGGCTCGACGACGGGCGCGAGCTGGCAGGCTCGTACCTCGTGGTGTGCGCCGGCGCGCGCTGCGACGACCTGCGCCGCCTGCTCGGCGTCCGCTTCGACGGCCACTCCTTCGACGACCGGTTCCTGATCTGCGACATCCGCACCGACCTGCCCGGCTGGGCGAGCGAGCGGCGGTTCTACTTCGACCCGGAGTGGAACCCCGGCCGCCAGGTGCTGATCCACCCGTGCCCGGACTCGACCTTCCGCATCGACTGGCAGGTCCCGGCGGACTACGACCTCGAAGCCGAGGCCGCGTCCGGCGCGCTGGACACGCGGATCCGCCGCATCATCGGCGACCGGGACTACGAGATCGTGTGGAAGTCGGTGTACCGCTTCCACTCCCGCGTCGTCGACCGGATGCGGTGCGGGCGCGTGCTGCTCGCCGGGGACGCCGCGCACCTCGTCTCGCCGTTCGGCGCGCGGGGCCTCAACTCCGGGGTCGCCGACGCGGAGAACGCGGCCTGGAAGCTCGCCTACGTCGGCCACGGCTGGGCGCCGGACGCGCTGCTCGACAGCTACCACGACGAACGGCACGCCGCCGCGCGGGAGAACCTCGCCGTCACGACCGCGACGATGGACTTCCTCGTGCCACCGGACGAACAGCGGGCGCGCCGCCGGATCGACATCCTGACCCGGGCCGCCGAAGACCCCGAGGCGCGGAAAGACGTCGACTCGGGCCGGTTGTCGGAACCGTTCTGGTACGTCGATTCCCCGCTCACGACCGCCGATCCGCAGCGCCCGTTCGCGGGGCGGCCGCCCCGTGGCCAGGTGCCGCCCGCCGGTCCCGGCGTGCTGCTCCCGGACGCACCGGTCGTCACACCACGCGGGCCGGGCCGGATCCGGGAGCTGGCCCGCGACGGGTTCCTGCTGCTGACCGCGCCCGGTGCCGATGACGGCGTGCTCACCGCCGCCGCGGCGGCGCCAGGCCCGGTCCGGGTCCTCGCGCTCGACGAGATCGACCCCGGCGGCGCGCTGACGGCCGCGCTCGGCGCCCGGCCCGGCGAGGTGTGGCTCGTCCGGCCGGACGCGCACGTCGCCGCCGTCCTCACCGATCACCGAGACATCACCCCGGCGCTCACGCGGGCGCTGGGCCACGACACCACCCGGAAGGAGAACTCCGATGGCCTACTACCGGCGGGTCGGTGACATCCCGCCCAAGCGGCACACCCAGCACCGCACCCCCGAGGGCGGTCTGTACTACGAGGAGCTGATGGGGGAGGAGGGCTTCTCGTCCGACTCCTCCCTGCTGTACCACAGCGGTGTCCCGTCGGCGATCGTCGACGCGACCCCGTGGGAGCTGCCGGACCAGACGCTGACGGAGAACCGCCCGCTGCTGCCGCGGCACCTCAAGCTGCACGACCTGTTCGACGAGGACTGGAAGGCCGTGGACGCCGTCACCGGCCGCCGCCTGGTGCTCGGCAACGCCGACGTCCGTCTGTCCTATGTGGTCTGTGGCGAGGCGTCGCCGTTGTACCGCAACGCGATCGGTGACGAGTGCGTGTACGTCGAGTCCGGGTCGGCGACCGTCGAGACCGTGTTCGGCGTGCTCTCCGCGCGGCAGGGGGACTATGTGCTCCTGCCGCGTGCGACGACCCACCGGTGGGTGCCCACCGGGTCGGATCCGTTGCGGCTGTACGTGATCGAGGCGAACTCGCACATCGCCCCGCCCAAGCGCTACCTGTCCCGGTACGGGCAGCTGCTGGAGCACGCGCCGTACTGTGAGCGCGACCTCCACGGACCGGGCGAGCCGCTGCTGGCCGAGGGCACGGACGTCGAGGTGCTCGTCAAGCACCGCGGCTCGCGCGGGATCACCGGCACGCGTTACGTGTACCCCACGCACCCGTTCGACGTGGTGGGCTGGGACGGGTGCCTGTACCCGTACACGTTCAACATCTCCGACTTCGAGCCCATCACCGGCCGCGTGCACCAGCCGCCGCCCGTGCACCAGGTGTTCGAGGGCACCAACTTCGTCGTGTGCAACTTTGTGCCGCGCAAGGTGGACTACCACCCGCTGTCGGTGCCGGTGCCCTACTACCACTCCAATGTGGACTCCGACGAGGTGATGTTCTACTGCGGCGGCAACTACGAGGCGCGCAAGGGCTCGGGCATCGGCCAGGGCTCGATCTCGCTGCACCCCGGCGGGCACAGCCACGGCCCGCAGCCGGGCGCGGTGGAGCGGTCGCTCGGCGTGGAGTTCTTCGACGAGCTCGCGGTCATGGTCGACACGTTCCGCCCGCTGGAGCTGGGCGAGGGCGGGCTGGCGTCCGAGGACCCCGCCTACGCCTGGACCTGGTCGGGCCGGGGGCCGGCGTGATCCCCGCGCTGGTCGCCGGGCTGTGCGACGACGCCGCGGTCTTCCCGCCCGGCAACGCTTCCCTGCCCGACGCGGTGCGCGCCTACCGCGAGCGGGCGGGGGAGTGGTACGCCGGGATGGTCGGCCCGCTGGTGCTCCCCGCCGATGCGCTGGCCCGGCTCGGTGAGCTGCTGCCGCCGGACGGGCCGCGGCTGCCGGTGTCGGTGACGCTGCCGGGCGGTCCCGCCGGGCTGCCCGGGGTGCTGACCGCGGCGGCGGAGCTGCCGGTCGAGCTACGTTCGGTCGAGGTGGCGTTGCCGGAAAGCGCTTTCGCGAGCGAGATCGAGGCGCCGGAGGGCCTGGACGTGTACGTCGAAGTCCCACGGGACGCGCGGCGGGCCGCGGTGCTGCAAGCGCTTTCCGGCCGCTACCGCGCGAAGTTCCGCACCGGTGGCGTGCGTGCCGACCTCTACCCGGACGAGACGGAGCTCGCCGGGTCGATCGCGGCGGTGGTCGCGGCCGGGGTGCCGTTCAAGGCGACCGCGGGCCTGCACCACGCGGTGCGCAACACCGATCCCGAGACCGGGTTCGAGCAGCACGGGTTCCTCAACCTGCTGCTCGCCACAGATGCGTTGCTCACCGGCGGCACGACGGCGCGGGCGAGGGAGCTTCTGTCCGAACGGGACGGTGCCGAAGTCGCGCGGCTGGTGGGAGAGCTGGACGACGACCGGGTGCGCGCGACGCGTGCGGCGTTCCTGTCGTTCGGCACGTGCAGCATCGGAGAACCGCTCGCCGAACTGGTCGAGCTGGGTGTGCTCAGGGAAGGAGTACCGGCGTGATCGAGGTGCCGGAGGGGTCGCTGTTCGGCTACGGCAACCTGCCCTACGGCGTGTTCTCCCGGCCGGGTGAGGAGCGGCGGGTCGGCGTCCGCCTCGGCGACAGCGTCGTCGACCTGGCGCTGCTGCTCGACGACGAGGTGTTCGCCGCGCCCACGCTCAACCCGTTCCTGGCGCAGGGCAGGGCCCGCTGGGACGAGGTGCGCGCCCGCCTGCGGGACCTGCTGCGCGGGGACGTCCCGGGTGAGGCCGTGCACCCGGTCGGCGAGGTGACGCTGCACCTGCCGTTCGAGGTCGCGGACTACGTGGACTTCTACGCGTCGGAGCACCACGCCTCGAACCTCGGGCGGCTGTTCCGCCCGGATTCGGACCCGCTGATGCCGAACTGGAAGCACCTGCCGGTCGGGTACCACGGCCGCGCGGGCACGGTCGTCGTGTCCGGGACCGACGTGGTGCGCCCGTGCGGGCAGCGCAAGGCGCCCGACGAGGCGGCACCGTCGTACGGTCCGAGCCGCCGCCTGGACATCGAGGCGGAGCTGGGGTTCGTCGTCGGCACGCCCTCGCCGCTGGGTGGGCGGATCGACGTGGACTCCTTCGCCGACCACGTGTTCGGTGCGGTGCTGGTCAACGACTGGTCCGCGCGGGACCTGCAGGCGTGGGAGTACGTGCCGCTCGGCCCGCACCTCGGCAAGAGCTTCGCCACGTCGATCTCCCCGTGGGTGGTGCCGCTCGCGGCGCTCGAAGCCGCGCGCGTGCCGCTGCCCGGGCAGGACCCGGAGCCGCTGCCGTACCTGCGGGGCCGCGAGGACTGGGGACTGGACATCGACCTGGTCGTGGAGTGGAACGGTGAGGAGGTCTCGCGCCCGCCCTACCGGACGATGTACTGGTCCCCGGCGCAGATGCTCGCGCACCTGACCGTCAACGGCGCGTCGGCCCGCACCGGCGACCTGTTCGCCTCCGGCACGATCTCCGGCCCGGAGAAGTCCCAGCGGGGCGCGTTCATCGAACTCACCTGGGGCGGCCGCGAACCGGTCACCGTCAAGGGCGAGCAGCGTACGTTCCTGGAGGACGGCGACGAGGTCACCATCTCCGCGACGGCACCGGGGCCGGACGGCGGCCGGATCTCCTTCGGCGAGGTCACCGGCACGATCCGGCCCGCCAGGGACTGACGTGTCCGAAGTGGACCGGCGGCTTACCGCGACTGCAGCGCGTCCAGCGCGACGGCCTGCGCGAGCAGGAGCCGCCGGTCCAGCGTCTCGTCGGAGATGGTCAGCACGTAGTGGTCGCGGAAGCGGGTCTTCTTGTCGAAGGTGGCGACCACGGTGTCGTCCCGCAGGAAGTCGAAGTGGTACTTCCACGGGAACGGGATGTCGCCGACCCACGGCAGGAAGTCCCACAGGCGGCGGAACAGCGCGATGGTCTCGTTGCGTTCGGTGACGGTGACCGACGTGGTGCCGGGCTGGTCGAGCTGCCAGGTGGAGCGCAGCAGCGACTGCCCGAACTTCTTGCCGAACACCCCGATCTGGCGCCCTTCGCCGTCGTTGACGTCGTACGCGCTGGCCAGGTCGATCACCTTGCGGGCGCGGAACGCGGCGAGCACGGACTGCTTCCCGGCGTCGGTGTAGAGCGTGACCTGCTCCTTGAAGGTCATCCGCTTCTGCTCGACGAACGCGACCAGCGGCCCCGGCTCGCCCTGCCCGTCATCGGCGAAGACCTCGTAGCGGTTCACCATCACGGTGACCTTCTGGTGCAGGTGGAACCGGTGCTGCTGCTGGATGTCCATGCCCGGATCTTCGCACTCTTCGTGCGGCCTGTCCGGAATTTCCGGAAATCTCCCCGGTCGCTGGCTGCGAGCGGATCCAGCGCTAGCATCGCTGGATGGAGTTGCGGCAGGTCGAGCACTTCCTGGCCGTGGCGCGGCACGGCAGCTTCACCGCGGCGGCGCGGGAGGTGCACATCGTGCAGTCGGCGCTGAGCGCGTCCGTGCGCAAGCTCGAGACCGAGCTGGGTGCGCCGCTGTTCGAGCGGACGACGCGCCGCGTGCTGCTGACCGAGGCGGGGCGGGCGCTGCTGCCCGTCGCGCGCCGTCTGGTCGCCGACGCCGTCGCCGCGCGCGGTGAGGTCGCGGCCGTCGCGGGGCTGACCGGGGGCCGGGTGTCGATCGGCACGATCCAGGCGCTCACCGTGGTCGACCTGCCGCGGGAGCTGGGCGTGTTCCAGGCCCGCCACCCCGGCGTGCGGATCCACGTCCGCGACGGCGCCGCGCCCGTGCTGGCCGCCGCCGTGGCCGGCGGGGAACTGGACCTGGCCTACCTCGCCGCCGACGGGCCCGTGCCGGCGGAGCTGACCACGTTCGCCCGGTGGCGGCAGCGCCTCGTGCTGGTGACCCATCCCGGGCACCGGCTCGCGCGCCGGGCCCGGGTTCCGCTGGCGGAGGTGGACGACGAGCCCTTCGTGGACTTCAGCGGCAGCGGCATGCAGACGATGATCCACCGGCGGTTCGCCGACGCGGGCCTGCGGCACAACCCCGTCTGCGAGGCGACGAACCTGCCGCTGCTGCTGGAACTCGTGGCGGCGGGGCTCGGCGTGACGATCGTGCCGGAGGCCATCGCCGAGCGGGCCGGGCTGCCTTTCGCCCGCCTCACCGGCGCCGACTTCACCCGGACCCTGTTCCTGGCGGGGCGGGGGCGGGAGCCGGTGAACCCCGCGGCGCGGGCGCTGCTGGCGCACCTGACCGCGAGCGCGTGAGCGTGGGGCCGGTGAACCCCGCAGATTCAGCGATCCGGCAGCTGAATCGCAGCGGAATTCAGCGTTGGACGTGCTCGGTCCTGGAGCGAAGACTCGGGGACATGGAGGCCGGAGAGGGACGCGACGTCGCGCGGCTGTTGCGGGTACTGGCGGTGCGGGCGTTCGTCCTCGCCGTCTTCGCCGCGCTCGCAGGCCTGACCACGGTGGCGATGGCGCTGGCGCTCGTGGGCTGCGGGCTCCTGTTCGCGCGCTCTCGATGAGGTGCGGGGGCGGGGTTGACCCGCCCACTATATTAGTGAAGACTAACGGTTAGTGAGTACTGACCGAGTTGAAGAAGGCTGGACCGCGCTCGCGGACGGGACGCGGCGCGCGATCGTGAGCCGCCTGGCGGAAGGGCCGCAGGCGGTGGGACAGCTCGCCGAGCACCTGCCCGTGACGAGGTCCGCGGTTTCCCAGCACCTGAAGATCCTCAAGAACGCCGGGCTGGTCAGCGAGCACGCGGTCGGCACCCGGCGGATCTACCGGCTCAACCCCACGGCGGTGGCCGCCTTGCGCGACCAGCTCGACACCTTCTGGCAGCGGGCGCTGACCAGCTACGCGGACGCCGCCGCGCAACCGACGGAGGAAGACCCATGACGCAGACCGAATCGACCGTGGTCCGGCGGCAGATCGTCGTCGACGCGCCGCTCGAGCGCGCGTTCGCCACGTTCACCGAACGGTTCGGCGACTTCAAACCGCCCGAGCACAACCTGCTCGGCGCACCCATCACCGAGACCGTGTTCGAACCCCGCGTCGGCGGCCACATCTACGACCGCGCGGCCGACGGCAGCGAATGCCGCTGGGCCCGCGTCCTGGCCTACGAACCGCCCGACCGCGTCGTGTTCAGCTGGGACATCGGCCCGACGTGGCAGGTGGAGTCCGATCCGGACCTGACCAGCGAGGTCGAGGTGCGGTTCGTCGCGGAGAGCCCCGAACGCACCCGCGTGGAGCTGGAACACCGCCACCTCGACCGGCACGGCCCCGGCTGGCAGTCGGTCGGCGGCGCCGTCTCCAGCGATGGCGGCTGGCCGCTGTACCTGGCCCGCTACGCCGCTCTGTTCGAGTAGGGCGGGCGGACTTCCGGGGCGGGCACGCAGGCCTGTCCCGGAAGTCCACTCGGGACAGTTGAGAGCGGCGGGTCGGTCGGCGGCGCCGTCTCCAGCGACGGCGGCTGGCCGCTGTACCTGGCCCGCTACGCCGCTCTGTTCGGATAGGACGGACCTCCGGGCGGGCGCGGAACGCCCGCCCGGAGGGTCCACTCAGGACAGTCGTGCCTCGATCGCCTCGATGATGCGCGGCCGCAGCTCGGCGGCGCGGATCACCGCGTCCACCGAACCCACCTCGACCGCGCGCTGGATGCTGTGCACCCGGTCGAACTCCGCCGCCACCTCGCCGAGCTTCTCCGCCCGGACCGACGTCCGCAGCTCGTCCAGCTCCGCGGTGAGCGCGGCCCGGTCGGCACCGGAGGCGGCCGCGACGCGGGCCTCCAGCTCCCGCACCCGCGGGTCGGCCGCCGTGCGCGCGTTGACGTCGCCCGCGAACACCGCGGCCGCGGCGGGGGCACCGCCGAGCACCGAAGCGTACGAGCCCTCCAGCGCCAGCACCGTCATGTTCGGGTTGAGCGCCTTCGAGAACACCACGAACGCGCCGCCGTGGTAGCGGGAGATCACGCAGAACACGATGGGGCCGCGGAAGTTCACGATCGCGCGCCCGATTTCGGCGCCGTACTCCAGCTGCAGCTTGCGCATCGACTCGGGCGAGCCGTCGAACCCGGACAGGTTGGCCAGCACGACCAGCGGCCGGTTGCCGCTGGCGGCGTTGATCGCCCGCGCGGCCTTCTTCGACGAGCGGGGGAACAGGGTGCCCGCCGTGTAGGCGTCCGGGCCGTCGGTGGGCGGGAACCCGCGCCGCGGCACCGAACGGGACTCGATGCCCAGCAGGCACACCGGGTACCCGCCCAGGTGCACGTCCTGCACCACGGCGGTGTCGGCGTCGGCCATGCCGGCCCAGCGTTCCAGCACCGGGTGGTCCTGATCCGCCAGCGCCCGCATCACCGTCCGGATGTCGAACGGCTTCTTCCGGTCGGGGTTGGCCTCGGGGGAGAAGATCTCGCCGACCGTGGTGAAGTCGCTGCCGACCACCGCGTGCGGGTAGCCGGAGATGTCCCGGTCCACCGGGTCGCTGGTCTGCGCCCGCCGCGGCCTGGGCTCACCGGGCGCGATGTAGGTGTGGTCGTAGTGCGCCAGCAGCACGTCCCGCGCCCCGGCCAGGTCCGGGGCCCAGTACTGCGCCTGCCCGTTCGGGCCCATCACCCGGTCGTAGCCGCCGATGCCGAAGTTGTCCTCGGCCGAGACGCCACCGGAGAAGTCCAGCGCCTGCTTGCCGGTCAGCACCATCGCCGAATCCGGCGTCATCACCAGGATGCCCTTGGTGTGCATCAGCATCGTCGCCTCGGCGTTCCAGTACGGCTGCGCCCCGACGTTGATCCCGGCCACCACGATGTTGATCTCACCACCGGCCTGGGTGAACTCCACGATCCGCTTGAGCGCCGCCGCCACCCAATCCATGTTCTCCGTACCCGAGTTCATCGCGATCCGGGCACCCGAGGACAACGCGTACCACTCCACCGGCACGCCCATCCGCTCCGCCAAATCGAGCGCGGCGATCACCCGGCGGCACTCCGGCTCCGACAACGCCCCGAGCGACTTCGTCGGATCACCCAGCAACACCACCCGCGTCACCCCCTCCGGATACCGCGCGGTCGGCGTGGTGACCACACCGGCGACCATCGCCGCCGAGTTGCGCCCCTTCGGCCGGTCCACCGGCACCAGCGCCGCGTTCTCGTCCAGGTCGTACTCCGTGAACTCGCCCAGCAGCCCGGTCAGCTCGTACGGGTACACCGTGCCGCGGCTGCTCGCGCGCAGCACCTTCTGGCGGTAGTCGTCAAGCGGCTCGACCGGCTCGTCCGACGGCTCCTCGACGCTGAGCTTCGCGGAACCCGTGGCGTCGAACGAGATCCGCACCGCGACCTTGGTCAGCGTGCCCGCCTCGCGGTCGCGCTGCCGTCCGATGAACAGGATCTCCTCCAGCCCGGCACCCGCCGTTGTGGGCAGCACGCGCCGGGAGATCATCTCCAGCTCCTCGCGGGTGAGCTCGCTCGGCGGCCACACGTAGACGACGATCCGGTTGGTGGGGAAGCGCTTCTTCGCCGGCCGCCGCGACTGCGCGCGGCGGATCGAGTCGAGGCACACCGCGATCGTGTCCTCGGCCGTGGGCAGCGCCACCAGCCTGCCGTCGTGCTCGCGCAGCTCCGTCAGGTCCCGCACCTGCGCGAACGCGACGAGCCGCTCGTCGGCCGGGTTCTCCCGCGCCACGCACTGGAAGAGGTAGACCTCCTCGTCGGTGGACGGCAGCCGGGTCAGGTCGAACTTCCGCAGCCGCTCCAGCTGCATCCGCTGCGCGATGAACGGGTGCAGGCCGCGGATCAGCCGCTCCTCCGCCATCCCCGTGGTGGACGGGCGGAACGTCAAGTGGTGGT
This sequence comes from Amycolatopsis dongchuanensis, assembly GCF_039542405.1. Classification (NCBI taxonomy): domain Bacteria; kingdom Bacillati; phylum Actinomycetota; class Actinomycetes; order Pseudonocardiales; family Pseudonocardiaceae; genus Amycolatopsis; species Amycolatopsis dongchuanensis. Next base: position 43,380 of record NZ_BAABIB010000161.1, on the reverse strand, counting down.
GCATCACCGCGCCGCCGCGGCCGGCGACCGTGGTGGTCAGGCGGCGGACCTGGGGCGGCAGCGGGTGCGCCGCGACGACCTCGTGCAGCGCGGCGGCCGCCGCGTCCGAGTCCTCCGGCTGGTCCTCCCAGGCCAGGTAGACGTCGGCGTCGACGGTCTGCTCGCCGCCGGCCAGCTCGGCGAGCCCGTCGAGCGCGCTGCCCAGCGCCTCGAAGCCCACCGCGGCCGAGACCAGCGACTCCTCCGCGCGCTCGGCGACCACGAACCGGCAGCCCGCCACGTCGCGGGTGTGGACCGCGGTGAGGCCCTTGTTGCCGTAGTACCGCCGGGTCAGCACCTCCAGCAGCACGCTGTGGTCCAGACCGGGACGGCGGAGGCGGCGGCCCAGCAGCCGCACGAGCGGCTCGGTGCTGCGCACCATCTCGGCGATCCGCTCCGCGCGGTCCGGCGAGTCCGGGTGCGCGTCGAGGTGGTGCAGGTGCTTGCGGACGTCGGCGTACACGCGGGCCCGGTTGCGGCGCAGCAGGGGCTGCCCGAACCACGCGAACACGACCCCGCGCGCGAGGTCGGCGACCGCCGGGAAGCGCACCTGCGTCGCGGCGACGAGCCGCTCCAGCGCCAGGCCCGCGGGCTCGCGCAGCGTCTCGTCCGGCGGCGGCTCCCGCAGCCACGCGCGCAGCAGCGCCGCGACGGCACCCGCGTCGGCGGCCGCGCGCTGCTGGGCCAGGAAGATCCGGAACACCGCGGCTTCCAGCTCGGGGGTGCGCTCCAGGTCGCCGACCCCGTAGTGCCCCAGCGCCTTGGCGAGCTTGGCCTGGAACCGCTCCGGCAGCCCGGCCCGCTCGACGTCGAGGCTCTGCAGGTAGGTGTGGAAGTACTCGCGGGCGCTGTGCACGTGCGCGTCACCGCTGTCCTCCCCGCTGGGCCGGTTGCGGCTCAGCTCGGCGAGGTCGGCGAACACACCGACGAGGTCGAGCTCCCCGGCCAGCAGCCGGTGCCCCTCGTCGGCGGCGGCGCGGCGCGCGGCGAGGTAGTCGTCGAGCACGCGGCGCTCGTCGTGCGGGTCGACGTCGTAGCCCAGCAGCAGGCTGCGCAGGTCCTCCTGGCCGCGGGTGACCCGGCGGCCGGCCGGGACCCCGGCGGGCGCGACCGGCAGGTCGAGGTCCACGGCGCCGCCACCGGTGGCCTCCTCGGCCTCGGCGTCCCCGATCGGCTCCAGCCGCAGCAGCGGGGCACCGGTCTCGACCTGGCTGCCGACGGAGACGGGGCGCTCGGTCAGCCGCGCCTTGAACGGCGCCCGCAGCACCGTCTCCATCTTCATGCTCTCCAGCACCAGCACGGGCGCGCCGGCCTCGACCTCGGCGCCGACCTCCAGCGGCGTGGCGACCACCAGCGCGGGCGCGGGGGAGCGGACGACGCCGCCCTCGTCGCGGCTGACCCGGTGCGCCACCCCGTCCACCTCGACGAGGTGGATCGGCCCGTGCGTGCCGGTCAGCAGCCGGAACTTGGTGCCGTTGACGGAGATCTGGCCGCTGTAGGCGTCGAAGCGCTCGATCTCGACGTCGGCCGTGCGGACGTCCTCACCGGCCTCGATGCCCACGCGGAACCGCTGCGCGCCCACGCGCGCGACCCGCACGCGGTAGGTCTCGCCCCGCAGCTTGAGCGCCAGCGGGCGGCCGCTTTCGTGCTGCACCTGCGGGCGCCCGCCGAACGCCGTCGACAGCAGCCGCTGCCGTTCCGCGCGCTCCTCCTCCTCGTACGCCTCGATGGCGGCCGCGGCCAGCGCGACGCCGGAGTGCCGGTTCGACACCAGGTCGCCCTCGGCGCGCACGCGGTCGATCCAGCCGGTGTCGGCGCTGCCGTCGATCACCTCGGGCCGGTCGAGCAGGTCGAGCACGAAGCTCTTGTTCGTCGCGCCGCCCTCGATGATCACCGTGGTCTCGGCCATCGCGCGGCGCAGCCTGCCCAGCGCCTCGTCGCGGTCGTGCCCGTAGGCGATGATCTTGGCGATCATCGAGTCGAAGTCGGCGGGGATGGTGTCGCCCTCGCTGACCCCGGTGTCGACGCGGATGCCCGGCCCGGCGGGCAGGTCGAGACGCGCGATGCGGCCGGGGGAGGGGGCGAAGTCGCGGTCCGGGTCCTCGGCGTTGAGGCGGGCCTCGATGGCGTGCCCGCGCTCGGCGGGCGGCCTGCCCTCCAGCCTGCGCCCGGACGCGACCGCCAGCTGGGCCTTCACCAGGTCGAACCCGGTGGTGGCCTCGGTGATCGGGTGCTCGACCTGGAGGCGGGTGTTGACCTCCAGGAACGCGAACAGCCGGTCACCGGGGTGGTAGAGGAACTCGACCGTGGCGGCGCCGCGGTAGCCGACCGCGACGGCGAGCCGCTCGGCCGAGGCCTTGAGCTCGGCGGCCTGCTCCGGTTCGAGCACGGGCGAGGACGACTCCTCGATGATCTTCTGGTTGCGCCGCTGCACCGAGCAGTCCCGCACGCCCAGCGCCCACGCGGTGCCCTGGCCGTCGGCGATGACCTGGACCTCGACGTGCCGGGCGCCGGTGACCAGGCGCTCCAGGAACACGATGCCGCTGCCGAACGCGCGGGCCGCCTCCTGGCTCGTGCGCTCGTAGGCGTCGGCGAGCTCGGCCTCGCTGCGGATCACGCGGATGCCGCGCCCGCCGCCGCCGGCGGTCGCCTTCAGCATGAGCGGGTAGCCGATCCGCGCGGCGGCGGAGATCGCGTCCTCCAGGGTCTCCACCGCGCCGCGGCTCCACGGCGCCACGGGGACGCCGACCTCCTCGGCGATCAGCTTGGCGCCGATCTTGTCGCCGAGCTTGCGCATCGCGTCCGCGCTGGGCCCGATGAAGGTGACGCCGATGCGCTCGCACAGCTCCGCGAACGCCGGGTCCTCCGCGACGAAGCCCCAGCCGACCCACGCGGCGTCGGCCCTGGTCTCCAGCAGCGCGTGCTCCAGCGCCTTCAGGTCCAGGTACGGGCGCGCCGAGGCGGGACCGAGGTCGTAGGCGATGTCGGCTTCCCGCACGAACGTCGCGTTGCGGTCGACGTCGGTGTGCAGTGCGATGGTCTCGATCGGTGTCGCGGTTTCCGCGGCCAGCTCACGGACGGCGTGGATGAGCCGCATCGCGGCCTCTCCACGGTTGACGATGGCGATACGACTGAACACCGGATCGAGCCCCTCCCAAGGCACTCAGCGCACGGGTGGCCGACCGCGGATCGGCCGGGGTCCCACGTGCGGTTGACCGGTCGAGTGTAGCGACCGGGCGGAGGCGCGAAGCGTGCTCACCACCACTCCGCGGGCGGCGGGCATAGCATCGGGAAAGGCGCTGTGACGTGGGAAAGGGGTGCGATGGGGGCTACTGGTGAGTACGGCCCGGAGCGGCGGCTGTTCGCCGCGTTGCCCGGCGAGTGGGCGCTGTCGCGTGAGCTGCCGGGGCTCGGCTCGATGACCGGTACCGCCCGGTTCCGCCCGGCCGGGCCGGATCTGCTGCACTACCGGGAGGACGGCGTGCTGACGCTGGCCGGCGGGTCGTCGCACGAGGTGTTCCGCGAGTACCACTACCGGCTGGAGGAGGGGCAGATCCGCATCTGCTTCGCCGAACCGGGCCCGCCCCGCACCTTCCACGTGCTCCGGCTCGCCGAAACGCCCGGGGCCGCCACCGACGTGCACCTGTGCGGGCAGGACACCTACGTCGGCGAGTACGAGTTCCCCGGGGAAGACCGGTTCACCGTGCGCATGCGCGTGACCGGGCCGAAGAAGAACTACTCCATCCACACCGTCTACGAGCGCACCGTCCACTGAGGACGGTCACCGCAGGTGCCGGTCCAGCCAGCCGAGCACCCGGCCGGGATCGCGCTGGAAGTACGTGTAGCCGTCCCAGCGCCGGGTGGTGCCTTCGATCCAGTACAGGTCCTTCTCGGCGGGAATGGCGTCGTAGACGGATTGGACGTCTTCGGGCCTGGTCATCGCGTCGTCGCGGACCTGGTAGAGGAAGGCCGGGACGGTCACGTCCCCGGCCGCGCCGAGCGGTGACATGTCGTCCAGCCGGAAGCTCGTGTGGCGCCGGATGAGCTCCTCCAGGTCGTCGATGCGGCCGGCGGGCACGCCCGCGCGCTCCAGGCCGCGTTCCAGCACGAAGCGGACGGACAGGGGCTGGCAGCCCACGAGGCACCGGACGTCGCCGAACTCCTCCGGGTACCACGACATCGCGAACAGGGTGGCGTTGCAGCCCAGGCACCTGCTGAACAGGCCGACGGGCAGCCCGCGCAGCTCGGGGCGGCCGCGCACGTACCGCAGCGAGCCGACGACGTCCCGGGCCTCGAACCGGCCACCGGAGGTGACCCCGCCGTTGGCCGCGCCGCTGTGCCCGAAGTTGCGCAGGTCGTAGGTCAGCACGTGGTAGCCGGCGTCGTGCAGGAGCCGGTAGTCCGGCAGGAAGTCGACCTCGAAGTCGTTGCCGGCCGGTGCGCCGATCGAGCGCCAGGGCTCCAGGTGCGACGGCAGTCCCGCGCGGCTGAACCACCGCGGGTGGTTGACGATGACGACCCGGTCCGCGCCGGGGGCCGGGATGAACCAGCCCTCCAGCGGGACGCCGTCGAGTGCCGGGAAGGTGACGTCCTCGTACGCGAGGCCGTACTCGGCCGGGGTGTGCAGGATAGGGGAGCGGATCGAGCGGGCGAAACCGTCCGCCATGTGCCGCAGCGTCTGCTCGATCCGGTCCTGGGTGGCGGTTTCCTGAGCGGGCATGGTCCTTCTTCGCTGGTCGTCGCTGTGGTGCCGGGTCCAGCTTGCGGGCGGCTCCGCCCCGGAGTCCAAGACCGGTTGCGTACCCGTTCGTACCCGGCGGGTATCAACGACGGAGGGTTCGGACATGCCTCTCGGCCTTCTCGCCCTCGCTCTGGGGGGCTTCGGGAACCGGTGGCGGGCTACCGCGTCTCGGGCTACGCGGTGAGCGGGGCCATCACGCGGTTCGACCGCAAGAAGGTGCTGCTCTCGCTGATGTTCGGCGGCCTCACGGTCGCCAACGTCCTCGGCGTGCCGCTGGGCAGCGTGATCGGCGGGTACACCGGCGGCAAGGCCGCGGACCGCGCGCTGAACCGGACGCTGATGACGCTGCAGGCCGGGCTCGCCGTGCTGGGCGTGGGTTCACTGCGGCCCCGCCAGGCGCGGACCGGGAACGCCCCCGCGGCCACCGCTCACTGACTCCCGTTCAGCCCGGCGAGGAACACCTCCTCGAACCGGCCCGGATCCGCGCCCGAAGCCGCGATCACCTTGGCACCACGGGCATCCGGCCGGGTGCGGCCCGACTGCGGCCCGTCCTGCACCACGTCGAGCCGCACCGGCCGCACTCCCGTCACGACACGCGGATCACCGAACGCGGCCACCGCCGCCAGCGCGTCCCACCAGTAGAAGATGCCCAGCGCGATCCCGTCCCGCAGCACCGGGTGCGTCATGATCCGGTGCACGGTCCCGGCGCTCGCGGTGGTGCCCTCGGCCCCGATGCGGTCGACGTAGGCCTGCCTGATCGGCACCTGGTCGGTCGCGTCGAGCGGGGTGAGGACGACGGGCAGCGAGCGGAACACCTGCCGCGCCGACGCCGGGTCCAGCCACACGTTGAGCTCCTGCGTGTTGTCGAAACCGGGCAGCGCCTCGCCGAAGAGGTTGCCCGGCACCGAGACCGCGCCACCCATCACGTGCACCTCGCCGATCTTCCGCGCCACGGGGCTGCCCGGCGGCACGGCGCGGGCGAGGTTGCTCAGCGGTCCCGTCGCCAGCACGGTGACCTGGCCCGGAGCTTCGGCCAGCGTGCGCCGGATCAGCTGCGCCGCCGTGAGGGTGGCGGGCGGCGGGGTGCGCCCGGCGTCGCCGAGCGCGGCGGTGAGCACGGTTTCCATGTCCCGCACCGCACTCGCGGGTGCCGCGTGCACGCCGGGCTCGGCCCCCTCGGCGACCGGCACGTCCGGCAGCCCGCACTCCGCGAGCACGCTCAGCGCGTGCTGCCGCGTGCGGCCTGGCACGCCGAACCCGTTGTCCGCCACCGTGACCGCGCGCAGGTCGATCCGGTGCCGCTGGTGCTGCACGCACAGGTACGCCAGCGTCGAGGCGTCGTCGACGTCGAGATCGCTGTCGTAGATCACCGGCACCGGCCGCGGTTGCGCGGTCGCGGGTGTGGCGAGCAGTGGCAGGACGAGCACGAGCACCAGCAGGACGATCCGCACGGCAGCCTCCCCAGTGAGCGCCAACCATGACGCATCCTGTCAGGGTTCGCGGCGAAAGTGGCCGCATGAGCACTGACTTGGCAGGAAAGGTGGCACTCGTGGCGGGCGGGACCCGCGGCGCGAGCCGGGCGATCGCGGTGGAGCTGGGACGCCGTGGCGCGTTCGTGTACGTGACCGGGCGGACGTCCGGGCAGCACCGGTCCGAGGTGGGCAGGCCCGAGACGATCGAGGGCACGCTGGAGCGGATCGAGGAGGCCGGCGGCACCGGCACGGCGATCCGCGTCGACCACCTCGAACCGGACCAGGTGCGGGCGCTGGCCGAGCGCGTCGACCGCGAGCACGGGCGCCTCGACATCCTCGTCGACGGGCTGTGGGGCGGTGACGAGTACATCGGCTGGGGCAAGCGCGTGTGGGAGATGCCGGTCGAGCACGTGCTGCGGTCGATCCGGCTCGGCGTCGACGCGCACCTGATCACCAGCCACTTCCTGTTCCCGCTGGTGATCCGCAACCCCGGCGGGCTGGTCGTGGAGATGACCGACGGGACGGAGGAGTACAACGCGCGGTACCGCGAGGGCACGTCCATCGGCTTCTACGTGGCGAAGGCGGCCTCGCACAGCATCGTCAAGGCGCAGGCGCACGACCTCGCCGAGTACGGGGGCACCGCGGTGGCGATGACGCCGGGCTGGCTGCGGTCGGAGGCGATGCTCGACGTGTACGGCGTGACCGAGGAGAACTGGCGCGACGCGCTGGTGAAGGTGCCGCACTTCTGCATCTCCGAGTCCCCGCTGTTCGTCGCGAGGGCGGTGGCGTCGCTGGCCGCGGACCCGGACCGCGCGCGGTTCTCCGGGCAGACGCTCAGCAGCGCGCAGCTGGCGAAGGTCTACGGCTTCACGGACGCGGACGGCAGCAGGCCGGACGCCTGGCGGTACCTCGACGAGGTGCAGGGGCCGGGCAAACCCGCGGACGCCACCGGCTACCGGTGACGGTCGGCCATCCGCCGTGCGGCGTCCGCGAACGCGGCCCGCACGGCGGGTGGCCCGAGGACCTCCACCTCCACGCCGAGCCCGAGGAGCTGCCCCGCGGCGACGGGCGGTTCCTCCAGCGCCAGCTCGATTTCCACCCAGCCGTCGGCATCCGGCGGACCCGCCGCCCGCAACGCCGCGAGCGCCGAGTCGGCATCGACCAGCCGGGGCAGCAACCGCGTGCCGCGGGGGCTCAGCCGCAACCGCACCGGGTACCGCTGCAGCGACCGCTCGAACTCGGCCGACGACCGCTGCCACCAGCTTGCCAGGTCGAAGTCGGCGGGCCGCTCGAAGCGCTCGTCGCTCGGTTCGACCGTGGCGATGCGGCTGACCCGGTAGGTGCGCAGCGCCTCGCCGACCCGTGCCACCAGGTACCAGACCCCGGCCTTGAGCACGAGCCCCAGCGGTTCGAGCGTCCGCTCGACGGTGCCCTCGCCCCGCCGGTAGGTGACCGTGACGCGGTGCTGTTCCCACACGGCCCGCGCGATCTCCGCGAGGTGCCCGGCGTCCTCCTCCTCGGAGTACCAGCCCGGTGCGTCGAGGTGGAAGCGCTGCGCCAGGTGCTGTGCCTGCTCCCGCAGGGGCGCGGGCAGTGTCGCCGACACCTTCGCGTGCGCGGCGGAGACGGCCGTGCCGAGGCCGAGTTCGGCCAGTGCGCGCGGCACGCCCATCGCGAAGATCGCCACCGCCTCGCGGGAGGTCAGCCCGTCCAGCCGCGTCCGCCAGCCGTCGACGAGCCGCACCCCGCCGTACCGGCCGGTCTCCGTCCACAGTGGAACTCCCGCGGCCTGCAGCGCGGAGATGTCGCGGTGCATGGTGCGTTCGGACACCCCGAGTGCCCCGGCCAGCTCGGCCACCGTGGCGCTGCGCCTGCTCTGCAACGTGAACAGGAGGGCGACCAGACGTTCCGCGCGCATGCCCGCATTGTGCCCGCCTAGAATCGCGGCATGAGCTCCCGGCCGATGACGTTCACCGAGCACGCCCGTCGGGAGCAGATCATCGAGTGCACGATCGACCTCGTCTCCACGAAGGGTTACCGCGGCACGTCGCTGTCGGCCATCGCCGAACGGGCGGGTATCTCCAAGGCCGCGGTCCTGTACCACTTCTCCTCGAAGGAGAACCTGGCGCAGGCGGCGCTGGAGCACGTGTTCCGGCAGTTCGGGGACTACGTGCGCGAGCGCGTCGAAAGCCAGCCCGACTCCCGCGCGGCCGTGACGGCGTACGTGCGCGCGATGATCGGCTACCAGTCGGCGCACCGGCGGCACGTGCGGCTGATCACCGAGGTGCTGCTCGACGACCAGGACGGCACGAAGCTCAAGGCTCCCGGCTCGCACGACGCGGGCGGCCGGTGGCAGACGCTGGCCGGGCTGCTGGCGGACGGGCAGCGGGCGGGGCAGCTGCGGGAGTTCGACACGCGGGCGATCGCACTGGCGATCGGCGGCGCGATCGACGGGGTGGTGTCGCACTGGCTCGCCCACCCCGAGCTCGACCTCGACGCCGCCGCGGACGAACTCGAAAGGTTCGTCCTGGCGGCGATCGCGTAGCTACGAGGGGATCGGCGAGCGGGGCCCGGAGTCCGGCACCTCCGCGTAGTCCGGCAGTTCGAGGCCGTTGAGCGCGCGCTCGATCAGCTCCATGTCCCACTCCTCCGGCGCCGGGCCGGGTTCGATGCCGGGCCCGGGAACGTCGCGGCTGCGCGCGTTCAACCGACCGATCTCCTGGTTGGCCTCGACGAACGGGCGCATCCGCGCCTCGTAGGCGGCGAACCCCGCCTCCGGGTCCCACCCGGCGGCGGCCAGTTCACCGGCCAGCACGTAGGCGCCGACCAGCGCCAGGCCCGTGCCCTGCCCGGACAGCGGTGACGAGCTGAACACCGCGTCCCCGAGCAGCCCCACCCGTCCGCTGGACCAGCGGTCCAGCACCACCTGTGCGACCTGGTCGAGGTAGAAGTCCGGGGTGTCGTCCAGGTGCTCGAGGAGGCGCGGCGCCAGCCAGCCGAGATCGGCCGCCCGCTCGCGCAGCAGGCGCTTCTGCGCCTCGACGTCGCGGTGGTCGACGTCGAACTCGCCGGCGGGGAAGGAGAACATGGCCATCCCGCGGGTGGCGTCCTGGATGGGCCGCAGCAGGGCGGAGCGGCCGGAGGCGGGCTCCTGGTACTCCAGCAGCCAGCGGTCCAGCCCGAACTCGTTGGGCACGCTGTAGAAGGCCAGCACGTGCCCGAGGTGGCGGACGAAGCGCTCATGCGGCCCGAAGACGTGCGCGCGCAGCGAGGAGTGCAGCCCGTCCGCCCCGACGACCAGGTCGAAGCGCCGCCTGCCACCGCCCGCGAAGGTCACGTCGACGCCGTCCGCGTCCTGGGCCAGCTCGGTGATCCGGTCGCCGAAGACGTACTCGACGCCGTCGCGGGTGTCGTCGTAGAGCACCCGGGACAGGTCCCCGCGCAGGATCTCGATCTCCGAGATGTACCCGTCGCCGCCGTCGTCGTCCGCGCGGTAGGTCTCCAGGACGGCGCCGTCCGCGTCCACCACGTGCGCGCCGGCGGTTTCGGTGCGGACCGCGCGCACCGCGGGGTCGAGCCCCATGCGCCGGATGACCTCCTTGGTCACCCCGCGCGCGTCCACCGCCTGCCCGCCGGGCCGCAGCTCGGGGGCCCGCTCCACCACGGTCACCTCGGCTCCCCGCCGGTGCAGCCAGTGGGCCAGCGCGGGCCCCGCGATGCTCGCCCCCGCCACCAACACCCTGGTGCCGCTCACAGTGCCTCCCGCTCGTGCGTGTTCCTGCCGTCGGAGAGGTAGACCCCGCTGGGACGTAAAACTCATCGGCCCTGAGGCCGCGCGAAGGCGGGTGCGTGCTCGGGTCGCAGCCCGATCCCGCCGAGGTAGGCCGTCACACCCGCCAGCGCCGGGAAGCGGCGCACGGCCCGCAGCGGGGCGGGCAGCTCCGTCAGCGTGCCGTCGAGCGCGGGGCGCAGCAGCATGTCGTGCTCGCCCAGCTGCTGGCGCTGGATCACGCGCACCGGGAACTCCCGGCGCTTCTGCACCTTCGCCAGGTCCTTTGTGGACACCCGGCCGGAAAGCAGCGGCCCGGCGAGGATCCGTGCCGCGGCGACGGCGTCCTGCACCGCGAGGTTCACCCCGACCCCGCCGACGGGGGACATCGTGTGCGCCGCGTCCCCGAGGCACAGCAGGCCGTCGGTGTACCACCGCGGCAGGCGGCCCATCGTGGTCTCCAGCAGCTTCACGTCGTCCCAGGACCGGATCACCGACAGCACGTCCGGCGCCCAGCCGAACAACGCGCCGAGGCGCTCGCGGAACCACTCGATGCCCTGCGCGCGCAGCCGCGCGTCGTCGCCCTTGCGGATCAGGTACGAGGTCTGGAAGTAGTCGCCGCGGTCCATCGTCACCGCGGCCTGGCCACCGCCGAACACGCCGAACACCCGGCCGTCGCGCTCGGCGTGCGGCGAGGCGGGCACCCGCACCGACCACACGTCCATCGGCACGGGGAACTCCCTCGGCCGCAGCCCCGCCGCCCGCCGCACCACCGAATCGCGGCCGTCGCACGCCACGACGAGATCCGCGGCCAGCTCGCCGTCGCCGCTGGCGTCGCGGTAGGTCACGCCCGTGACCCGGCCGTGTTCGCGGCGCAGCCCGGTGATCTCGGTACCCATCCGGAGGTCCAGCGCCGGCTCGGCGTCGGCCAGCAGCTCCAGGAAGTCCCACTGCGGGACCATCGCTATGTAGGGGTGCCGCCCGCGCAACCGCCCGAAGTCCGCGGCCACGACGGTTTCGCCGTTGATCCGCATGCGCATCTCGGTCAGCTCCCGCCGCGGCAGGGCGGCGAAGCGCTCGCCGAGGCCGAGCTCGTCCAGCAGCCGCAGGGTGGACGGGTGCACGGTGTCCCCGCGGAAGTCGTGGAGGAAGTCGTCGTGCTTCTCCAGCACCGCGACCCGCACCCCGGCGCGCGCGAGCAGCAACCCCAGCATCACCCCGGCCGGCCCACCGCCGGCCACACAACACGTCACGTGCTCCATGGCACCGAGACTAACCGATCGGTCAGACCACTGACCACTCGGTCAGAACGCCTTCACGAAAGGGGCATCCCGGTCAGCGCTACTATCCGCACGGTCTGTGGCGGAACGATGACGAGTAGGCGGGCATGGCCGAGCGGTTCGAAAAGTTTCCGGTCGAGGGCGTCGACCTGGACCACCCCAACGTGGCCAGGGTGTACGACTACTACCTGGGTGGTAAGGCCAACTACGCGGTCGACCGCGTGTTCGCGGAGAAGGCGCTGGAGGCCTTCCCGTTCGTGCGCCCGGCGGCCAAGTCCAACCGGCTGTTCCTGCACCGCGCCGTGCGGTACCTGGTGAAGCAGGGTGTGCGGCAGTTCATCGACGTGGGCTCCGGCGTGCCGACGATGGGCAGCACGCACCAGGTGGCCGACGAGCTGAACACCGGCACCCGCGTCGTGTACATCGACAACGAGGCCGTCGCCGTCGCGCACTCGCAGATGCTGCTGGAACAGGACGGCGACCCCGACCGGCACGCGGTGATCCGCGCGGACCTGCGGGACCCGGACCTGTTGTGGCGCAAGGTCCGCGACAGCGGCGTCATCGACTTCGGGCAGCCGGTCGCGCTGCTGCTCATCGCCGTCCTGCACGTCACCCAGCCCGGCCCGGACGGCACGGACGTCGGCCCGGAGGCCGTCGCGCGCTACCGGGAGCTGCTCACCCCCGGTTCGTACCTCGTGCTGTCGCACGGCACCGCCGACGGGGTGCCGGAGAGCCGGGCGCGCGAGATGGCGGAGTTCGGCAAGATGTACGACAACACCGCGACCCCGGTGATCTGGCGCCCCCGCGCGGAGATCGAGGCGCTGTTCGGCGACCTGGAGATGGTCGAGCCCGGCGCCACCTGGACACCGCTGTGGCGCCCCGAGGAGAACGGCGACAACGCGCCCGACGTCCGGTTCGACTCGCCCAACGACTCCGTGGTGTGGGCGGGGGTCGGCCGCAAAGCCGGGTAAGCGCTTTCCGCCGTCGGATATCCTGCTCCACCAGGGCACCGAGACCGCGAGGAGCGCCAGTTTGCGCAAGGACGACAGCGAGCACGCGCCGGCGGCGCCGCGCGACCTGGATCTGGACAAGCCGAGTTCGGCCCGCGTCTACGACTGGTACCTGGGCGGCAGCACGAACTACGTCGTGGACCAGATGTTCGGGGAGAAGGCGGACAAGCAGTTCCCGCTGATCAAACCGCTGGCGATGTCGAACCGGCAGTGGCTGGGCCGGGTGGTGCGCGCGGCGCTCGACGAGGGCATCACGCAGTTCCTCGACCTGGGGTCCGGGGTGCCGACGGTGGGCAACGTGCACGAGATCGTGCGGCAGCACGCGGCGCCGAAGTCCGATCCCCGCGTGGTGTACGTCGACTACGAGCCCGTCGCGGTGGCGCACTCCGAGATCATCCTCGACAAGCAGGGCGCCACCAAGTGGGCCGGCGTGGTCCGCTGCGACCTGCGGGACCCGGAGGAGATCTTCGCGCACCCGGTCACCCGCAAGCTGCTGGACTTCCGCAAGCCGGTGTGCCTGCTGATGGTGTCGGTGCTGCACTTCGTGGGCGGCGGGGACAACGTGCTCGACCTCGTCGCGCGCTACCGGCGCCAGCTCGCGCCGGGCAGCTGGTGGGCCGCCAGCCACATCACCACCGACGACGCCCCCGAGGAGGGCGCCGCGCAGATCGGCGCGCTCGCCGAGTCCTACCGGCGCACGCAGAACCCGGCCTGGCTGCGGGACCGCGCGGAGTTCGAGTCGTGGTTCGCCGGGTTCGAGCTGGTGCCGCCCGGCATCGTGCACCTCACCGACTGGCGGCCGGACCCGGTGGAGGCCGTGTTCCCCAAGCTGGAACCGGAACAGGTCAGGCCGTTCTACTGGGCCGGCGTCGGCCGCGTGCCGGAAGGCTGACGAGTGCGCGCTGCTCGAACCGGGTGACGCGCTGGTGCGGCCCGTCACGGCGACGTGCGACCTCGACCGGGCGGTGATCGCGGGGCTGACGCCCTTCGACCCAGTGCCCTCGCTGGGGCACGAGTGCGTGGCCGAGATCGTGGAGCTGGGGCCGGACGTGCCGGGCCTCGCCGTGGTGCCGTGGCACGTTTCGTGCGGAAGCTGCGAGAACCGCCGCGACGGCGCGCCGTCGCGGTGCGCGGCCGTACCGCGGCACGCGATGTTCGGCCTGCCGCTGGGCGGGGACTGGGGCGGGCTGTTCGGCGCCGGACAACCTCGTCGACGCCTACCGCCGCGTGCTGCTCGGCCGGCGGCGCCTGCCCGGGGCGCCGGTGCTGGTGTTCGGCGGGACGAGCATCGGCCTGTGGGCGTGTGCGTTCGCCGGGGCGGTGAGCGGGTGGGCTACGTGGACGGCGACAAGCGCCGCCGGCGCATCGCGGCCGGGCATCCGAAGGGGCTTTCGTCGGCGCTGCGGGCCACCGCGCCGGGCGGGTACTGCCACAGCGTGGGCATCTACTTCGCCGACACGCGCGTGCCGACCGGGCCGATGTACCTGAACGCGGTCACGCTCACCACCGGCCCACCCGACGTCACCCCGCACCTGGCGGACGTGCTCACCGTCCTGAGTGGACACTGCCGGAGAGGTGCGCCACCGCGTACTCCCGGAACGCCGTCACGAGCGGCCCGTGGTCGTCCGCCCGCGTGGCGAGCACGACCTGGCACGGTTCGACGCCTTCGAGCGGGATCGCGGTGAGGTCCGGCCGCAGGGTGGCGATGCGGGCGGACGCCGGGAGGATGGCCACCGCCTGCCCGCTCGCCACGAGCTCGATCTTGTCGTCCGCCGCGTTGATGAGGGGACCGTCCGGCGCGCGGCTGCCGTCGGGGCGGGGGTCGATGCGCCAGAAGGCGTCCCACAGCGGTTCGTCGGCACGGGGGAGCGGTTCGTCGGCGATGTCGTCCAGCGTCACGGATTCCTTGCCCGCGAGGCGGTGGTCGACGGGCACGACGAGCACCCGGGGTTCCTCGTAGAGGGCGGTCACGCGCAGCCGGTCGGCCTGCAGCGGCAGCCGGGTCAGCACGGCGTCGGCGCGGTGGTCCAGCAGGGCTTCGCGGGTTTCGTGCCAGCCGAGGTTCACGGTGCGCACCTCGGCGTCCGGGAACCGGCGGCGCAGCTCCCGCACGGCCGGGGTCACGACCAGGTTGAGCAGGCTGCCGACCGTCAGCCGGTGGGGCCGGGAGGCCGCCAGTGCGCGCGCCGCCGCCCGCTCCGCCGAGCGCAGCAGCGCCTCCGCGTCGGCCAGGAAGGCCTCGCCCGCCTCGGTGAGCCGCGTGCCGCTCGGCGTGCGGTCCAGCAGGCGCACGCCGAGCTGCTGTTCGAGCCTGCTGATCTGACGGCTCAGTGAGGACTGCGTGACGTGCAGCGCGGCCGCCGCGCGGCCGAAGTGGCGGTGCTGCGCGAGCACCGTGAAGCACCGCACGAGTCGCAGGTCGAGGTCGGCCACCACCCCAGCCTAGCTGCGGTGTTGCGCGAACCGCATCGCCGCGTGCGGAACTTTCATTGGACGCGGGCCCGGGCGCCGCTCCACGGTGGGAGCAGCACAACGGGAGGATCTTCAATGGGAAACGTGGTCGAAGCGGCCCGGCGCGCGCTGGGGCCGGCCGGGGTGATGCTGCCGGTGTCGTTCACCGGGCTGCCTCCGGCGGCGGCGCAGCGGGAGGCGGCGGTCCGGTTGTCGGAGGCCGGCTGGCCCGCGGTCTGGACCAATGAGGTCGTCGGTGGCAAGGACGCGCTCGTGCAGCTCGCCGTGCTGCTCGCGGCGACGGAACGGACCGTGTTCGGCACGGCGGTGGCGAACCTGTGGGCCCGCGAACCGCAGACCCTGCACGCCGCGGCGGCCCAGCTGGCGGAGGCGTACCCGGGCCGGTTCGTGCTCGGTCTCGGCGTGGGGTACCCGGCGCAGGCGGAGGGCACCGGACGGCGGTTCGGCAGCCCGCTCGCGACTGTGCGGGACTACCGCGAGCGCATGGACGCCCCCACGGCGCCGCCCGCGCCCGAAGCGGCGTACCCCCGGCTGATCGCCGCCAACGGCCCGAAGATGCTCGCGCTCGCGGGGGAACTCGCCGACGGCGCACTGCCCGCGGGAGTGCCGCCGGAGTTCACCGCCGAGGCCCGGCGCGTGCTCGGCCCGGACAAGCTGCTGGTGGTCTGCCTGCCGGACGTGACGGAGGAGACGGCCGCGGCGCGGGTCGCCGCACAGCGGGCGGCGGGGGCCGACCACGTGGTGCTCATGCTGCCGCGGGACGGGGATTTCGCCGAGGGTGCCGCGAAGCTGGTGGCTCTGCACGAGGTTGTGGAGGCGGGACGATGAGCGGGATCTGGGTACTGGGCGGGACGGGCCGCACGGGCCGCGTGATCGCCGAGGAGCTGCTGGCACGGGGGATGTCGCCGGTCCTCGTGGGCCGGGATCAGGCACGGCTGGACGAACTGGCGGAGAAGCTGGGGGCGCGGACGCGGGTGGTGGCCTCGGCGTCGGCCGTGCCCGCCGCGGTCGCGGAGGAACGGCCCTCGGTCGTGGTCAACACGATCGGCCCCTTCAGCGGGACCGCGCTGCCGATCGCGCGCGCGTGCCTGCGGGGCACGCACTACCTGGACCTGTCGAACGAGCTGGCCGCCGTGACCGGCGTGCTCGACCTGCACGAGGAAGCGGTCGCGGCGGGGAGCTGCCTGGTGCCCGGTGCCGGGTTCGGCGTACTGGGCACGGAAAGCGTCGTGCTGCGGCTGTGCGCGGGGCAGCCGGCGCCGGAACGGGTGCGGGTGGACGCGGTGGCGTCGGTGGCGATGGAGGAGGGGATCTTCGGCGAGGCGCTCGCGGCCTCGCTGCTCGACGGCTTGACCGGCGGTAGCCGCCGCTACGCCGGTGGGCGGCTGGTGCGGGCGAGGCTCGGCAGCGGGTTCGAGCGGCTCACCCTGCCCGACGGGACGACGGTCGGCACCACGGCGTGGCCCTCCGGGGAACTGGAGGTGGCGTGCCGGGCCAGCGGGGCGCCGGACGTCGTCGCCGCGACCGGCGCGATGCCGTCCGGGCGGCTGGTGCGGGCGCTGCTGCCGGGGGTGGCCGCGCTGGTGTCCGTACCGCCGCTGCGCCGCGCACTGAAACGACGGCTCGCCGCGATGCGGGTCAAGGCGCGCCCGGCGCCGCGGGAGTTCACGTGGGCGCGCGCCAGGGCGTGGTGGCCCGACGGCAGCACACGGGAGGGCTGGCTGCGGGCGGGGGAGGGCATGGCGTTCACCGCCGCCGTCGCCGCGGAGGTCGCCGCGCGCCTCGCCCGCGGCGAAGGACGGCCAGGTGCCCGGACACCGGGTGCGATGTTCGGTCCCGAGCTCGCGGAGGCAGCGGGAGGACGGTTCGTCCCGGGCGCGTAGGACGGCCGTTCGGTCGTGCTGACCCCGGGCGGGTCGTCGAGGCGCCGACGAAGGCGATGCCGATCGGCTCCTCGACGGAAAACGGGGCGGGTGCCGGTCCGGCACCCGCCCCGCTGACCGTCCACTCGCGACTGTCAGGTCACGACACCGGGCGGCGCAGGCGCCTGCGCAGTGCCCAGCCACCGCCGAACAGGCCCAGCACCCCGGCGAAGCCCGCGGCCACCATCGGCACGGTGACGACCGTCACCGCGGCGTTGGAGGTGTTGTTCGCGGGCACCGGGTCCGGCTGGACACCCCGCACGGTCGCGGTGTTGCGCAGCAGGTCCACCGTGCCGTCGGCGGTGCCGGTCACCGTGATCTGCCTGCTCTGCCCCGCCGGCAGCAGCCCGCCGGTGCAGGTCAGCGTCGACCCGGAGACCGAGCAGCCCGCCGTGCTCGACGAGACGTTCGTCAGCCCGGCCGGGATCTGGTCGGTCACCGTGTAGCCGGACGAGTCGCCGCGGCCGTTGTTCGTCACGACGAGCAGGTACGTCACCGTCCCGCCGACGTTCACCTCCGGCGTCGCCGCCTTCACGATCGCCAGGTCCACCGGGAGCGGGGTGTTGGTGATCGTGCACGTGATGTCGTCACCGGGTTGCGGGGCCACCGCCTTGCTGGTGCCCGCCCCCGACGGCAGCACCGTCGTGCTGCCCGTGGTCGCGTTGCGGCACGTCCACGCCTGCGAGTAGCTCGCCAGCGAACTGCCCGCGGTCGCGGCCTCGCTCAGGGTGTAGCGGCCGCCGTTGGCGCGCGGCAGCACGGTGAGCGTGCCGGTCGTGGCCGTCGCGGCCGTGCCCGTCCTGGCCGAGCCCGCCAGGGTGCCCTCCGGCGAGGTCACCCGCAGGTCGAAGGAGTCGCTCGGCCGCACCCGCGAAGCCACGGACTTGGTGAGCGTCAGCTTCGAGGTCATGACGGCGAACGCGACGCCTTCGCCACCCCCGGTGCTCTGCAGCGTCTGCGAGAACGAGGTCGCGCCGACCGACTTGACCAGCACGGTGCCCCACGTCCCGTTGGTGCTGTTCGCACCGGCGCAGCTGACCGTCGTGGTGCCCAGCCCGGTCACGCTGTTCTGGCAGCCGCCCGCACCCGCGCCGGGGCTGAGCCGGGCGAGGAGGTCGATGCGCTGGTTCGACCGCCACGTGATGCCCTCGTTCGCCGCGGTCGCCTCGGCGTCCGCGCCGACCAGCGCGTAGCCGGTCACCTGTGCGCCCGCCGAGTCGCGGACCACGATGTTGCGCAGGGTCACCACGTCGACCCAGACCCCGGTCGTCCCGCCGGCGTTGGCCATCAGCGCGGGCTGCCCGGGGATGCCGCGGTAGGCGCGGTTGCCCAGGTAAGCGGGACCCCACGTCGGTACCGCGGCCGCCCTCAGCGGCCGGAACGCGTTCGTGCCCTGGGGCCGGTTGATGACGTTGAAGGTCATCGTGTAGCCGCCGGGGAGCCGCATCGTCATGTTCTGCCCGGCGCTCGACCGGGCCTGGGTGTCGTTGTAGTTCGCCATGTTGATCCAGCACAGTGTGGAGGCGCTCGGGCCACCGGCGCCGTACCCGCACGAGGCGGCCGTCTGCGCACCGGCGCCCGGTGCCGAGACCACCGCGGCCAGTGCCGCCAGCCCGCCCACGGCGAGCAGGCTGCCCAGCCGCGCCAGGCGTCTGCCGATTCGTGACATCGATCCCCTCCTTGGGTTTCGGTAGATGTCACCTCCTCGGACCGGAGGGCACCGGGAGAACCTCACGCGGCTCGTCCGAGCGGGGGAGGACCACTCGATGAGATGATCAAGGTTCGCGGACGCGGCCGGCGGTCAATCCTCCTGGTGTGCCTGAGGACGACGCGCTGGAAAGGTTTCTCCGGCGCTGCCGCGAGCACGGGATCGACCTGCAGGAGGCCCGGCGCGCGCTGGCGCACGCGCGCGTGGTGGTGCAGTCCGGCAAAGTACTGGAATCCGACCCGTACCGGCTCGCGTGGCGATGGCTGCGGCGCCGCGCCTGAGCGCCTATCCGCCGTACCGCTCGCGGAACGCCGCGAAGCCCGGCGGGCGGTACCGGTCGTCGCTGTCGTACCGGTCGGACGCCGTGGGGGAGAGCGCCATCCCCGCCGCGCCGGGGGTGTCGTGGCGGAGGCGGTGCCAGGGCCGCTGCAGCCGGTAGAACCGCCGCCGCGACTCGTGCAGCGGCCCGGCCGGGTCGGGGGCCACGGCGGGCAGGGAACCGCCTTCCGCGCCCCAGCCGCCCGCCTCGGTGAACGCGTCCTTCCGGAACCCGAGCCCGAATTCCGCGGCCTGGTCGGCCATCCACAGCAGCGCGACGTCGGCCGACGACGCGTCCGGGTAGCCGCCGCCGACGTCGCCGTGCACGCCGGGGAACCACACCTGCCGCACCACCTGGCCCGGCTCGGGTTCCCGTTGCGTCCACAGGGTCGGCGCGAACGGACGGCGCTTCTCGTCGATCGAGACCGCGTGGCACGCCCCGTCGACCCGGCCGCTGAGTTCGGTGTCGTGGAACGCCCACCGGCGGTTGAGCAGCCGGGTCAGGAACGCCGGGCCCACCGCGGGCACGCCGAGGCTGCCGACGGTGTCCCACACGCCGATGAACCGGATGCGGGTTTCGTGGCTGTAGGAACGGCGGAACAGCTGGGACTCCACGTCACGCGGGCGCACCGCCCTCGCCCGGTACAGGTCGTACGCCTCGGGCAGCCGGTACGCGTGCTCGTGCCGCAGCACGCCCGCGTTGCGGATCAGGCCGGCCGTGCTGCGGGCCGTGTACGCGCCCCGGCTGAACCCGAACAGGAAGATCTCGTCGCCCGGCTGGTAGTTGTCCACGACGAAGCGGTACGCGCTCCGCACGTCACGGGACAGGCCGAACCCGAACGCGCCGCCCCGCAGGCGTTCCCGCCGGTAGGTGCCGACGCCGGGGTGGTAGTAGAGCAGCTGGGGCACGCCGTCGGTCTCGTCGGCCACGGCGAGCGCCAGCTTGGTCACGTTGGTGGGGCACGGTTTGCCGCCCTGCAGCTGGTCGGGCCGGTTCCAGGTGCCGTCGCAGCAGATCACCAGTCGTCTCATGGCGGGCCTCCCCGCGGTCGGTGGCGGATGCCGCTCCCCGGAGCGCAGGATAGACCCCAGCGGCCGATCCGCGCGGGTTCTTGCCTGATCCTGCCCCGTTCGCCAGGATCGGGCTTGCGGGACGCGCGGCGGCGCTGCTTGTGTGGGAGCGTGCAGACGTTGCTGGACGAGATCCGCGAGCGCATCTCCGCGCACGCCCGGCCGGACCTGGGCAGCGCCGTGCCGGGGCTGCTGCTGTCCAAAGTGGACCAGGTCGAGCCCGAGTACGCGCTGTCCGAACCGCTGCTGATCGTGATGGCGCAGGGCGGGAAACGCTTGCTGCTGGGGGACCGGGCGTACGAGTACCGCGCGGGGCAGTGCCTCCTGGTCACCGCCGACCTGCCGGTCACGGGGCACTACGTCGACGTGGCGCCGGGCCGTCCGGCGCTGTCGCTGGGGCTGGTGCTGCGGGCGGCCGTGATCGCCCCGCTGCTGCTGGAGGCCGCGGCCGGGCGAAGGCCCCGGCCCGAGGCGGCCATCGCGACGTGCGAGGCCGGGCCCGACCTGCTCGACCCGGTGGCGAGGATGCTGCGCCTGCTCGACCGGCCCCAGGACGTGCGCGTGCTGGCCCCGCTCATCGAACGGGAGATCCTGTGGCGCCTGCTGACCGGGCCGCTCGGCGGCCGGGTCCGGCAGATCGGGCTCGCCGACGGCGAGCTCGCGCACGTGACCAAGGCGATCCGCTGGATCCGCGAGCACTACGCCGAGCCGATGCGGGTCGAGGACCTCGCGCGGCTGGCGGGGCTGAGCGTTTCGGCGTTCCACCGGCACTTCCGCGCCGTCACGACGTTGAGCCCGCTGCAGTTCCAGAAGCGGATCCGGTTGCAGGAAGCGCGTTCGCTGCTGCTGGCGCGGCCCGGGGACGTCGCCGGGGTCGGGCACCTCGTGGGGTACGACAGCCCGTCGCAGTTCACGCGCGAGTACCGGCGCCTCTTCGGCGCCCCGCCGGGACAGGACGCGGCCCGCCTCCGCGCGGACGCGTGAGGCGGGCCGGGCCGGGGTCAGGCGGGAGAGTAGAAGCGGTACTCCGCGGAGTAGGGGACGGCCTGGAGCGCTCCGTCGGTGCACTGGCCCGCCGGCGCGACGCCGCCGCGGGTGGCCAGCCGCTGGATGTAGTCCACCGAGCCGAACAGCCCGGTGCCGCGGTTCGCCGTCGCCTTCAGCAGCAGCTGGGGCACGGCTCCCTCGACGGGCACGTTCGCGACGGCGCTCCCGGTGACGGCGCTGCCGTCCGCCGGGGAGATCCACTGTGGACCCTTGGTGTGCAGCACCACGGTGCTCCCGGAGCGCAGCACGGCGGCGGGCTCCAGCAGCGTCCACGCGCCCGCCGAGCACGTGTACACCTGTGCCCCCTGCTCGACGTGGGCGGCCAGGACGAGCTTGTGCCCGTCGGGCACCTGGAGCTCCGGCGGAACGGGGGTGTACCGGGTGGTGGCGCTAGTGGTCTGGACCTTTTCGGTCGTCGTGGCCGTGGTGGCGCCGGCATAGCCCGCGGTCACCAGACCCGCGGCGAGCAGGACGGCGACCGGTAGTGCACGTTTCATCGGAAATCCTTCCGGATCGGCTCGGGGCCTCGCACTGGGTGGTACGGGCCCCGGCGACCGCCGGCTCACGTGCCGGGGCGTTCGGACGCCATCGCTGCACGTTCAGGCAGCGGCAGCCCGGCCGGGACCTGGGCGGGACGGTGCACGGTGCGGCCGATCGCGTCCGCCGCCCACCCCCGGGGTCTCGTCATCAGCGGGCGAGCCCGCGGGCCATCGCCCGCAGCAGGCGCGTCAGGCGTGGTTCGAAGTCGAGCGCGGCGTGCTCCCAGCGCGGGTTCTCGGCGTAGAGCCGGGCGAGCGTCGCCGTGGGGTGGGAGACCTGCCAGAGGTTCGCGGTGATGCCGACCGCGGCGGTCACCAGGTCCCGTGCCTGGGCCGGGGTCAGCGCGCCCGCCTTCGCCAGCGCCTCCACGATGTCGTCGTAGGCCCCGAACGACGCCGCCTTGAACCGGCGCGCGCGGTCGATCGCGACCTCGCCTTCGAGGCTGAGCGGGACGTGGGTGAGCAGGTCGCAGAACAACGGCTGCGCGGCGAGGGTTTGCGCGACGGCGGAGGCCGTCTGCTCGGGGGTGAGGTCGTGCGCGCCGGAGACGCGGGCGAGGAGGGTCTCACGCCACTGCCGCCAGCCGCGTTCGGCGAGCTCGAGGAGGAGTTCCTCCTTGCTGTCGAAGTAGCGCCGGACCGCTGAGGGGTGCAGGCCGGCGGCCTCGGTGACGGCGGCGAGCGTGACGTGGCGGACCCCGCCCCGTTCGGCGGCGAGGGTGCGCGCCGCGGCGAGGAGGTCCTCCGTGCGCTGGAGCTTGGCTTCCTGCGAGCGGGCGCGGCGGTGCATGACCCCACTGTAACGCACGTCCCTTGCGTTACGTGCTACGGTGGTTTTAACGCAATCGGATTGCGTAAAAGGAGAGCTGTCATGTCCCAGGTTTTTCTCGTCACCGGTTCCTCGCGCGGCCTCGGCCGCGAGATCGTCACCGCGGCACTGGCCGCCGGGCACCGGGTGCTGGCCACGGCCCGCGACCCGCGTTCGCTCGGCGACCTGGTCGCGGCCCACGGCGACCGCATCCGCGCGGCACGCTTCGACGTCACTGACGCCGGGGCCGCGGAACGGATCGTCGCCGAGGCGGTCGAGGCCTTCGGCCGGCTCGACGTGGTGGTGAACAACGCGGGCCAGGCTGACCGCGCGGCACTGGAGGACACGACGCTGGAGGCGTTCCGGCGGCAGATCGACACCAACTTCTACGGCACCGTGTACCTGAGCAGGGCCGCGATCCCGGTGCTGCGCCGCCAGGGCGGCGGGCACCTCATCCAGGTGTCGTCGGTCGGCGGGCGCATGGGCACGCCGGGCCTGAGCGCCTACCAGGCGGCGAAGTGGGCCGTCGGCGGGTTCTCCGAGGTGCTCGCCAGTGAGGTGCGGCCGCTCGGCATCAAGGTCACCGTGCTCGAACCCGGCGGGATGCGCACGGACTGGGCGGGGTCGTCGATGCACACCCCGCCGGTCAGCGAGCCCTACCGGGCCACGGTCGGCGCCGGGGCCGAGGCGATGCGGAACTTCAAGCAGGAGGCCTACGGCGACCCGGCCAAGGTGGCGCGGGTCGTGCTGACGGTCGCGGGGCTCGACGAGCCCCCGCTGCGGCTGCTGCTGGGCAGCGACGCCTACCGGCTCGGGCGGGGCGCCTGGGCGCGCCGGCTGGACGAGGACGAGAAGTGGCGGGAGCTCAGCGTCTCCACCGACCACGACGAGGCCGGCGGGGACGTCACGCGCTGGGCGGGGGAGTAGCCGGGCCGCGGGCGCGGCCCGGCCGTGCGCTACACCGGGGTGTAGGTGAGGCAGTTCGCGGCGTGGTCACCACCGGGGCCGACGCGCACGCCGGAGGCGGTGCATTCCAGCGAGGAGTTGAACCGGCAGTCCGTCCGGGAGCAGGCGCCGACCTGTGCGACGACCTTTTCCAGGCCGCCCTTGGTGTTCAGCGGGACGAAGGTGCCGCAGTCGGCCGAACCGTTCTCGCCGCTCACGGTGATCGCGTACGCGTGGCAGCCGTCGTGGTTGTAGGAACAGCCGGTGACCGTGCAGTCGGCCACGGGGGGCATCTCGGTCGTGGTCATCTCCGCCTCCTGGGAACTGTTTCGTGGTGGGTCGTCGATGCGGTACCCCGGAGAATGCCACCGCATGCCTCTTGGCGCAGTTTCCCGTTGTTTAGGTGAGCCTTTCCTGATTCCCTTTTCCGGCCGTGTTTTCCCAGCTCCGGGGCCCCCTGTGAATTCCCCGGCGGAATGGCCCGAATCGCATTCCCGCCTCATCGGGTGAGGCGGGGCCTCCCCGGCCGCGGCCTCCTCCGCGCGGAGGAGGCCGTCATGTCCGCCGCACCGGGCGCGTCTTCAGGGTC
The DNA here is from genome assembly GCF_039542405.1 of Amycolatopsis dongchuanensis. Classification (NCBI taxonomy): domain Bacteria; kingdom Bacillati; phylum Actinomycetota; class Actinomycetes; order Pseudonocardiales; family Pseudonocardiaceae; genus Amycolatopsis; species Amycolatopsis dongchuanensis. The sequence goes on along the minus strand of NZ_BAABIB010000161.1, from coordinate 19,650 downwards.
GTAGTCGGCGAAGTGAGAGGACAGCCATTCAGATGTACGCAGGTGGAATCAACCCCCACATCGGTGGGACGGCCGGGGGTGTCGGCGGGGTGCTCGCGGCCACGGGCTCTCCGGCGCTCGGTCTGATGCTCGCGATCGGAGCGATGCTGATCTTCGCGGGCCTGACGTTCGTCCGGAAGAACGTGGTCGCGCGCAACCTCGCCGCGCTCGGCGGTGACGTGCCGCGGCCGTTCGGGGGAGGGGCCGTCTGAGGGGAGACGGCGGGAACCCGGTGCCCGGGCGGATGACGCATCCGCCCGGGCACCGGGCTGTCCGGGGCCCTGCGCCGATGACCCGTTCGGGGCCGTCATGTCCGCCGCCGTCCTCCGGTCCTAGGGGGAGAGAAAGTCGTTGCGAAGGCGAGGGGACTGTTGACTCGGATGTACGCAGGTGAAACCAGCCCGCAGGTCGGCGGGGCTCTCCCGGTGCTCGGACGGTGCGGGGGAGGACTCTCGTGAGCAGTGAAAGCATCCCGGCGCCGTGGGCGGGCGTCCCGGCGGGCGCGCCGGGTGACTCCGGCAGGAGACACGCGTGGGTGGGCTGGCTGGCCGCCGCGTGCTGCGCCGCGATCGTCGTGACGATGATCGTCTTCCAGGAACGCTACCGCGTGGGGGAGACGTGGCTCGCCAGTGAGGTCGTGAGCGGTGTGCTGGGCCAGCACACCTTCCCGCTGCCCGGCCGTCCCGTCATGTACTTCCAGACCTCGGCGTCGCCGGGGATCATGGGCATCATCGTCTCGCTCGCGTGCAGCAGCGTGCTGCTGGTGGCCCCGCTGTTCGCGATCTCCGGCGCGATGTTCCTGTCCACCGCCCGCTCCCGGGGCCGCGTCGTGCTCGCGACGCTGGTCGCGTTCGTCATCATCGCCGTCGCCAACAACATCCGGCTCACGCTGATCGTCGCGCTCGCCGGGAGGTTCGGCAAGACCGGGCTCGACTGGGGGCACGTGCTGATCGGCTCGCTCGTGATGCTCGCCGCGGGCGGTGCCGCGATCCTCGTCTACCTCCGGATCATGACCGGCCACCGGCCCCGCCGCAGGCGCAAGGAGGAGGCGGTCGAGGGATGAGCCTCCTCGAGGTCTCGATCAGCCTGTCGTTCTTCCTCGGCCTGATCTTCCTCGCGTACGTGTGCATCCTGGTGCGCGGGTTCCTCAAGGCCAAGCCGGAACGCCCTGGCGACCCCGGGGCGCTGGACTGGCACTTCATCATCCCGTGCCGGGACGAACAGGCCGTCATCGGCGGCACGCTGGACTACCTGGAGACCACGTTCCCCGAGGCGCACCTGTGGGTCATCGACGACGCCTCCACCGACGGCACCGCCCGCATCGTCGCCGGGCACGCCGAGCGCAACGCCAACGTCCACCTGCTCACGCGGCGGCTGCCGGACGCCCGGCTCGGCAAGGGCGCCGCGCTGAACCACGGGTACCGGGAGATCAGCGACCACGTCGGGGACACCGGGGCGCGGGCGAAGACGATCGTCGCGGTGGTGGACGCCGACGGCAGGCCGTCGCCGAACATGCTCCAGCTGTGCGCCGGACCGGACGCGTTCGAGGACGAGACGGTCGGCGCGGTGCAGGTCGAGGTCCGCATGGTCAACCGCGACGTGGCACGCCCACTGCCCGGCAAGGGGCCGCTGGCGAACAGGTTCGCCGCGATGCTCGCCCGCATGCAGGACATCGAGTTCCGCGGGCCCATCTCGGCCATGCAGATCACGCGCCGCAAGACCGGCACCGTGAACATGGGCGGCAACGGGCAGCTCAACCGGCTGACCGCGCTCGACTCCATCGCGGGCGAAAAGCGGGAGCCGTGGGGCAACGCGCTGCTGGAGGACTTCGAACTCGGGCTGCGGCTGATGCTCGCGGGCTGGAAAACGGCCTACAGCCGCAGTTCCTGGGTCGACCAGGAGGCACTGTGGACGGTGCAGCCGCTGGTGGTGCAGCGGACGCGGTGGGCGCAGGGCTCGATGCAGTGCTTCCGCTACCTGCCCAGGGTCTGGGGCTCGCCGTGCTTCTCCACCGCGGGCTTCCTGGAGATCCTCTACTTCATGCTGCGCCCGTGGGTGCAGGTGATCGGTTCGGTCGTGTACGTCATCCCGCTCGCGGTGTTCGCGTTCAACGCGGCGGCCTACCGCGACTTCATGCAGGGCTTCCTGCTCAACGGCGGGCTGCTGCTGATGTTCGCCTACGCGATCGTCGGCATCGGGGAGTTCGCGATCTGGGGCTGGTTCTACCGGTCCCGCTGCGAACCCGGGGTGAGCCGGCGCTCGGCCCTCTACTACGGGCTCGCGGTGGCGGTGTACTCGGTGCTCAACTACGTGATCGCCTGGCGGGCCTTCGGGCGGTTCGTCACCGGGCGGGGCAGCTGGAAGAAGACGCGGAGGAACAGCGAACTGGCCGGGGCGCAGCAGCCGGCCGTCGCGGAGGCGGTGGCGAAATGAAGCGGTCCGGAAAGGTGCGGCGCGGCTTCGTCCGCGGCGCCTGGGGAAGTCTGCTGGTGGTCGTGACGCTGGGCGGGGTCGCCCTCGCGGCGGCCGGGTTCATCCAGAGCCCGCCCGGCCTCGGCGCGGGGCCCCTGCTGACCAAGTGGGAGGTGGGCTCGTGCCACGAGCTCGACGAGGCGGTCGAGACGTCGTGGGCGTTCCTGACCGACACCAAGCCGTCCGTGCGCTGCGACGCCGAGCACACCACCGAGACCTACCAGGTGGTGGAGCTGACCGGTGAGCTGGCGGCGGCGAAGGAACGGCCGAGCCCGGTCCTGCTGCAGAAGGAGGGACCGCCCCTGTGCCAGGGCGATGCCCTGAACGCCTACGTCGGCGCGGACGACCGCGACGCGGTGCGGGACCTGACGACGGTGACGTTCTTCCCGACCTCGGAGGAGTGGAACGCCGGTGAGCGCCGCATGCGGTGCGACGTGATGAGTGTCCCTCGTGGACAGTTGTCGCCGGTCGCGGTGTCGTTCCCGTTCAAGGACGCCATGAAGACGAAGGAGGGCTCGCGCTTCCGCACGTGCCGCCTGGACGCGAACGAGGTGACGTGCGCGGTGCCGCACAACCGCGAGCTGGTCAACCCGTGGCTGCTGTTCGGCACGGACCAGATCGAGAAGGGCAGGGACTTCATGGTCGGCGTCGCGCAGCGGTTGTGCGGCCCCGAGGCCGAGGCCTACCTCGGTGCCCCGCTGAAGTCGCGGCCGGACCTCACTGTCGTGGTCGAGGTACCGGGTGACCCGTCGATCCGGCAGGACAGCAGGGTGGGCCGGTGCTGGCTGGCGCCGTCCGACCCGAAGGCGACCCTCGACGTCAGCGTGCGCTCGTACGCGAAGGGGGAGGGGGCGTGACCGTCGCGAAACTCGCCGCGCCGCTCGGGGCCGGGCGGCGCGCGTGGGGCTGGCTCGCCGAGCCGGGACGCCGGATCCCGGTCGTGTCCGCCACGATGGGTCTGCTGTGGACCGTGATCATGCTGTGCCGGCTGTTCGTCGGCGGCGCGGTCGGGCTCGCGGACAACTTCGACGGCCACCGCCTGATGTGCCAGCTGCAGGTCGCCTCGGTGCCGAACGGGCACGACGTGTGGGCGTACCTGAACCCGGTGTACGACACGCACGTCTGGTACGGCGAGGCGTGCAGCGCCGGTGGCACCGGGGAGCCGTACTACAGCAGCGAGTGGTACTTCCTGTGGCTGGCGAAGCTCCTGACGCCGCTGTTCGGTTACCACCACGCGCTCGACCTGCGGATGCTCGGGATCGTGGTGTCGGTGTTCTTCGGCGTCGCGATCGGGCTGATCTGCGCCGCGCTCCCGCTGCCGGTGTGGGTGCGGGTGCTGGTGGTGTCGCTGATCGGGCTGTTCACGGCCGACTCGGCGATCGCGCCGTACTTCATCTCGCCGCTGAGCGAGCCCGCCGCGATCATCGGGATGCTGTTCATCATCGCGGCCCTGCTGCGGCTGCTGCGCCGGAACTACGCCACGGTGTCCGACCTGCTGCTGGTGTCCGCCGCGGTGCTGTGGACGGTGGTGGCGAAGACGCAGACGATCACGATGTTCGCCGGGGTGCTGCCGGCGATGCTGATCCGGCCGGTGCGTTTTCCCTTGCTGGCGAAGATCTTCCGGCGTCGGCGGGAACCGGGGATGGGGCCGGAGCCGAGGCCGCGACTGGCGCGCCGCCTGGTCGTCGGCGGACTGCGCCGCACCCCGGCGTTCGCGATCTGCGGGCTGCTGGTGTTCGGCTGCCTCCAGTTCTCGGCGTCGCAGTCCCGGTGGCTCACCGAGATCTACTACTTCCACCAGGTGTTCGAGACGATCCTGCCGCTGGGTTCCGACCCGAAGCAGGACCTGCGGGACCTCGGCGTCGACGAAAGCCTCGCGAAGTACAACGGCGAGTCGATCCTGGCGCTGTCCGGGCCCGGCGAGGTGCCGCAGGGGTACCGCGAGTTCCTCGACACCATGAGCATGGGCAAGATCGTCGAGTTCTACGCCACGCACCCGGGGCGGATCTTCGCCGTGCTGGACAAGGGACTCGACGCGGTGACGGAGGCCAGGCCCGGCTACCTCGGCAACTACCTGCCGGACAGCGGCGAGCCCGCCTACGCGCACGAGAACCGCGTGTTCGTCGGGGAGGCGCTGTTCACGCTGTTCCGGCCGTTGCGGTGGGTGGTGTTCCCGGTGCTGTGGCTGGGTTCGCTGGCGCTCGGGCTGTGGCTGGCCTTCCACCGCAGGCTCGGGGCGTCGGGCCGGGGCCTTGGCTGGGTGCTCGCGGCGATGTCGCTGAACACCATGGCGCAGCTGGCGTCCGTGCTGCTGTCCGACGGGATGAACGACATCGTCAAGCACTCGGTCTTCGTGGTCTACAGCACCTACCTGCTGTTCCCGTTGCTCGTCGCCGCGCTCGGGGCGCTGGACAAGATCGGCAGGCCCGATCAGTTCCTGCCGGACCAGCGGCTGCCCAACACGGGGGTGCCGTGGCCGTGGCAGCGCAAGCGCCTGCGCCGGGAGGAGCGGATCCGGCAGGAGGCGAGACGGGCCGCGGAGCGGGAACGGGAGCTGGAGCCGGTGTGATGAGAACTGCGAACCGTGTGCGGCTGGGGTGGCGGCCGAGGCTCTACGGGGCGCTCGGCTCCACGTTCGTGACGATCGGGCTGGTCCTGCTGCTGTTCGGGGTGTACCACCTGTACGTGGTGCCCGCGAAGACCGACCGGGAGCAGCACGCGCTGGAGCAGGAGCTGGACCGGCAGTGGGACCAGCCCGATCCGGCCGGGTTGCCCGCGCCGGTCGTGGGCAACCCGTGGGACACCGGGGCGCCACCGAACGGGAAACCGTTGGTGCGCCTGACGATCCCGCGCCTGAACCTGCACTGGGTGGTGGTCGAGGGCGTGACGCTGGCGGACCTGCGCCGCGGTCCTGGCCACTACCCGGGCACCGCGTACCCGGGGCAGCTGGGCAACTTCGCGGTGGCCGGGCACCGCGCACCCCGCGTGTTCTGGGACCTGGACCAGGTCGCGGCGGGGGATCCGGTGTACGTGCAGGCAGGGTCCACTGTGTACACGTACACGGTGACGGGCACGGAGATCGTGCGGCCCAGCGACGTCGACGTGATCGCGCCGGTGCCGGACAACCCCGCCGCGCAGCCGGTGAAACAGGTGCTGACGTTGACGACGTGCAACCCGAAGTGGGCGAGCTACCAGCGCCTCATCGTGCACGCCGACCTGACCGGCGTGCGTACCGTGCCACCGGACACCGTGGTGGGCTGACCGTTTCCGGCAGGACCGGACGAATCCGGACGAACCGGGCCGCGTCACCCGGATGCCGGATGTGCCCCGGTCCGTGCGCGGGCATGCTCGGTGTCGCCGGTTTCCGGGCGATGACCGGGGGAGGATCGATGACAGCGGTGCGGCGCCTCGCCGTCGTGGGGGTGACGGCGATCGCCACCGCGGGGTTCTGCGGCCTAGGTGTCCACAGTAGACCGGATCGGACCGGCGCCGCTCAGCTCCTCACTCGCCGTTCAGCGGGCGCCGGTCGCCGAGCCTGCGGACGATCTTCTCCGAGATCGTCCGCAGGGCCCGCAGCTCGTCGGCGTCGAGGGCGTCGTAGACCACCTCGCGGACGTGTTCGACGTGCGCGGGCGCGGCCTCCCGCAGGTGGCTGTACCCCGCCTCGGTGAGGATCGCGTGCATGTAGCGGCCGTCGGCCGGGTCCGGCTCGCGGCGCACGAAGCCGCGCTTCTCGAGCCTGCCGACGAGGTGCGAAAGCCGGGACTGCTCCGAGTTCACCAGCACCGCCAGGTCGCACATGCGCATCCGGTGGTCTGCCTGATCGGACAGGCCCGCCAGCACGTAGTACTCCAGGTAGCTCAGCTGGGAGTCCCGCTGGAGCTGCCTGCCCATAGCGTGGGGCAGCTCGTTGAGCAGGAGCGTGAACCACTGCCAGGTCTTCAGTTCGCCCGCGTCCAGCCAGCGGGGCCCGGCGGAGGAGGGGGAACGTGACATGCGCCCAGTTTAGCACCGCCACTTGAACGTTCATATCAACCGCGCTAGGTTGCGTATGAACGTTCATACGAAAGGACCGGCAGAACCATGAGCGACCTCAAGATCGCGATCATCCTCGGCAGCACCCGCCCCGGCCGCAACGGCAAGGCCGTCGCCGACTGGGTGCTGGAGAAGGCCAAGGGGCGCAGCGACGCCGACTACGAGCTCGTCGACCTGGCGGACTTCCCGCTGCCGCACCTCGACGAGGCGATCCCGCCCTCGCTGGGCCAGTACGCCAACGAGCACACCAAGGCGTGGGCCGAGAAGATCGCCTCCTACGACGGCTTCATCTTCGTCACCCCCGAGTACAACCACTCGACCTCCGGCGTGCTGAAGAACGCCATCGACTACCTCTACGGCGAGTGGAACAACAAGGCCGCGGCGTTCGTGTCCTACGGCGCGCTCGGCGGCGCCAGGGCGATCGAGCACCTGCGGGCCATCGCCAGCGAGCTGCAGCTCGCGCACGTGCGCCAGCAGCTGTCGTTCTCCCTGTACACCGACTTCGAGAACTTCTCGGCGTTCAAGCCGGGCCCGCAGCACGACGAGGCGGCCGGCGTGCTGTTCGACCAGCTGGAGTCCTGGTCCCGCGCGTTGAAGACCGTCCGCGTCTGAGCGTCAGGACAGGGTGAGCAGCCGCGCCGGGTTGTGCCGCAGCATCTCGGCGACCGCGTCCTCGCCGACGCGGCGGGTGAGGCGCGGCAGGAACCGGCGCGGCAGGTAGTCGAGGCCGGGCAGCCCGCCGTAGGCCCGGTAGCGGCCGCGGCGGGCCACGTCCCCGCCCAGCAGGATTTTCGGCGTGTGCCCGGCGGTGACGAGTTGTTCGAGGTCGTCGAGGATCGCCGAGTCCGGCGCCTCGCGGTGCCGGGCCATGCCGTCGAACCCGAGGTACGCCCCGGCCGCCGCGAGTTCGGCGTGCAGGCCGGGGTCGAGGTTGCGGTCCACGTGCGCCAGCACCACGCGGTGCGCTGGAACCCCTTGCGCGGCAAGGAGTTCCAGCACCTCGAACGCCGCCGAGCAGTACTCCAGGTGCACCATCACCGGCACGCCCGTGGCCGCCGCCGTTTCGCCGACGGCGGCCAGCACGCGCTGCTCGAACGGCGAAATCCGCCAGTAGCCGACGCCCGCCTTCACCATGCCCGCCCGCACCGGCTCGCCATCCGGGCCGGTGGCGACCGGGCCGCGGGCGGGGGAGTCCTCGGCGGGCAGGCCCTCGGTGACGTCAGCGGTGAAGCGGGCGGTGAGGTCGTCCGCGTCCCGGAGCCAGTGCCCGTCGGGGTAGTGCTCCTCGCGGTGCGCGCCCGTCACGTGCACGACCTGGAGTCCGGTGGCGCGGCTGATCCGCGCGACGGCGGCCGGGTTCCGGCCCAGCCCCGTCGGCGTCGCCTCGACCATCGCCGAGATCCCCGCGGTGACAAGGGAAAGCGCTTCCTCGCCGCTCGCGGTCTCGTCGTCCAGCTCGTCCCCGGTGAGCAGCGGGCTCACCTGGAACAGGTGCTCGTGGTAGTCAGCCGGCCCGAACCCGGCGGCGGGCACGTCGCCGAGCACGGTCCGGATCACAGCGTCTCGAACCACGGTTCGAGCCGCCGGTAGGCGTCCATGAAGATCTCGTACTCCCGCGCGTAACGCTGGTGCGCGGCGGGATCCGGGCGTTCCTCCGCACGGTTCTCGGCGAACCGCCGTGCCACGTCGAAGGAGCCGAACACACCCGCGCCGACCCCGCCGACGATCGCCGCGCCGAGCGACGTGGCCTCGTCCGCCAGTTCCCGCCGCCGCACCGGCACGCCCCACACGTCGGCGAAGATCCGCAGCAGCACGCCCGCGTTCGCCGCCCCGCCGATCGCGTCCACGTGGTCGATGCTGGCGCCGTTCTCGGTGAACGCCCGCAGCCCGGTGTAGAGGTTGAAGGCCACGCCTTCCAGCACCGCGCGCGTGAGGTGCGCGGGACGGTGGTGCCGGGCCAGCCCGGCGAACACCGCGCGCGCCTTGGGGTTCCAGTACGGCGAACGCTCGCCGAGCAGGTGCGGCAGGAAGTACAGCCCGTCCTCGCTCGCGGTGACTTCCGCAGCGCCACTCAGCAGTCGGGAGTACCGCTCGTCGTCGCCGGGCGCGAGCGTGGACACGATCCACTCCAGCGACGCGCCGCCCGCCTGCATCGTGGCGGTGGGCACGAAGCGGCCGGGGATGACGTGGTTGAACGTCATCGTGCGCATCCGCGGGTCGTGCAGCGGCGCGTCGGCCGCGAGCGAAGCCCACGACGAAGAGCCGAGGTAGGCGTAGGCGCCGCTCGCCGCGTCGAGCACGCCCGCGCCCAGCGCCGCCATCGGGCCGTCACCACCCCCGAGCACCACCGGCGTGCCCTCGCGCAGCCCGGTCTCCCGCGCCGCTTCGGCGCTCACCTTCCCGACGACGGTGGTCGACGGGAGGATCTCGGGGAACAACGCCCGGTCGAGCCCGGCGGCGTCGAGCAGCTCACCGGACCAGTCCTCTGTGGACTGGTCGTAGGCGTTGGTGCTGCTGGCATCCGACGGGTCGGTGGCGAGCACGCCGGTCAGCCGGTGCACCACGTAGTCCTTCGCGAGCACGACGTGCCGCGTCCGCGCGAACGCCTCCGGCTCCCGGTCGCGCACCCACATCACCTTCGACAGGGAGTAGGTGGGGTTGAGCCGGTGCCCCGTGATCGAGTACCCCTTCTCCATCCCGACGCGCTCGACGAGCTGCGCGGTCTGGTCCACCGACCGCGTGTCCGCCCAGATGATGGCGGGCCGCACCGGGCGGCCGTCGTCGCCGAGCAGCACCGCGCCCATCATCTGCCCGGAGAACGAGATGCCCTCGACCCGGTCCAGCGCCGCCGGGTGCTGCGCGACGAGCCGGCGCGTCGCCGCGCAGACCGCGGCCCACCACGCGTCGGCGTCCTGCTCGGCCTTGCCGCGCGGGCCGAAGTCGGTGCCGTAGGTCTCCGTCACGGCGGCGAGCACGGTGCCGGTCTCGTCGACGAGGGTCGCCTTGTCGCCGGTGGTCCCGAGGTCGTGGGAGATGATCATCGCAGGGAGAACCCCCCGTCGACGAGCAGGTCGGTGCCGCAGCAGAACGAGGCCTCGTCGCTGAGCAGGTACTCGATCGCGGACGTGATCTCGCGCAGCTCGCCGAAGCGCCCGAGCACCGTCTCGGCCTTCCACTGCTCGTGCATGTGCTTCTTGAGCGCGTTGAGCGGGGTGTCGACGTAGCCGGGGGAGACCGCGTTGACGCGGACGCCGCGCGGCCCCCACTCGACCGCCAGCGAGCGGGTCAGCGCGCTGACCCCGGCCTTGGTCGTGTTGTAGACCGACTGCTTCTGCGGGTGGTTGACGATCGCGGTGCCGGACATCGACGCGACGTTGACGATGGCGCCGCCGCCGCGTTGCAGCAGCTCGCGCCCGAACTCGCGGCACGTCAGGAACACGCCGCGCAGGTTGACGCCCATCACCGCGTCGTAGAGGTCCATCGGCATGTCCTCGGCGGCGACGTCGTCCTCGACGATGCCGGCGCAGGTCACGAGGTCGACCGGCGTGGGGTCCTGCGCGTAGAGGGCGCGGACGACCTCGACCACGGACTCCTCGGAGCGCAGGTCCACCCGCGCCCCCTCGACGCCTTCGGGCAGCCGGTCGAGGCCGTCGCGGTCGAGCCCGTGCACGCGGGCGCCCTGGTCGCGCAGCGACTGGCACAGCGCGCTGCCGATCCCGCCTGCGGCGCCGGTGACGGCGATGCGGCGGCCGGAAAATCGCTCGGTCATCTTCCCCTCTTCGCGGACGCGGGCGAGTACGGCCCGTCACCACCGGGAGAAGAGGGCCGCACCGCCGGGTTCTGTAGTTTCGCTAGCTTATCTCACGCTGCGCAAGGTCCGATTAGGCCATCCGAGTGACGTGGGCCACGGCGGAGTCGGAAGGGGCTAGGCGATCGGCGGATCGATGTGTAGTTTCACTACAACTTGATTGGCACGAGGAGGTGCGCATGAGTAGTGCCGACCGGCCACCGGGGTCACCCCGGGTGGTGTTCTCGGCCCGCGGGGTCGGCCGGAGGTATCCGGGGGTCCGGGCACTGGAGGGCCTCGACCTCGACGGGTACGCGGGCGAAGTGCTCGCGGTCTGCGGGGCCAACGGCGCGGGCAAGTCCACCTTCGCCCGGCTGCTCGCCGGCCAGGAAGCCCCGGACGACGGCGAGATCCGGGTGGAAGGGCACGACGGCCCCGTCACCGGTCCCGCCGACGCCGAACGCGCCGGCATCCTCCTGATGCACCAGGAACCCCTGGTCGTCGACGACTTCTCGCTCGCGGAAAACGTGTGGCTGTACCGGCTCCGCGCGGGCAGCGACGTCCGGCCGTGGAAGCTCGCGCGCCGCGGGGACGACCCGGAGACGCGGCGGATCCTGAGCGACGTCGGGCTCGGCGACCTCGACCCGCGCATGCCCGCCCGGCAGCTCGCGCCCGGGCAACGGCAGATGCTCGCGCTGTCCCGCGCCACCGTCACGCCGCACCGCGTGCTGATCCTCGACGAGACCACCGCGTCCACCTCCGAGGAGCACTTCAAGGAGATCGAGCGCATGGTCGCGGCGGAGCGCGCCGCGGGCACCGCGGTGGTGTTCGTGTCGCACCGGATGCCGGAGGTCTTCGCGCTCGCGGACCGGATCGCCGTGCTGCGCAACGGAAACCTCGTCGACGTCGTCCGCGCCGCCGAGACGGACGCCGGGCACGTCACGACGATGATGATCGGCGAGGCCGTCACCGCGCTGGACCGCCCGCCCGCGTTGCCGGAGACCGCGGGGCCGCCCGCGCTCACCGTGCGCGGCCTGTCCGCCGGCTCGGCGCGCGACGTGTCGTTCGACGTCGCCAAGGGCGAGGTCGTGGGCGTCTACGGACTGGTCGGCAGCGGCCGTTCCTCCGTCGCGCGCTCGGTTTCCGGGCAGCAGCGGGCACTCGCCGGGGAGGTGTCGCTCGACGGCAACCCCGTCGTGCTGCGCTCGCCGGGCGAGGCGTTGCGGCGCGGCGTCGTGTACCTGACAGAGGACCGCAGGCGCGAAGGCTTCGTCGCGGACTTCACCAACGGGGAGAACCTCACACTGTCCACATTGGGCAGTTCCTCCCGGCTCGGTGTGCTGCGACGGCGTCGCGAGCGCGCTCGGGTCACCGAGCTGATCAAGCGGTTCCAGATCAAGGGCGGGCCGGACGTGCTCACCAGCACGCTCTCCGGCGGGAACCAGCAGAAGGTGTGCCTGGCCAAGTGGCTCGAGGCCGACCCCGAGGTGGTCGTGCTGGACGAGCCGACGAAGGGCATCGACGTCGGTGCCCGGCTCAACATCTACCGGATCATCCACGACCTGTGCCGCCAGGGCCGGGCCGTGCTCGTGGTCACGAGCGAGGCCGAGGAGGCGCTGATGCTGTGCCACCGCGTGCTCGTCCTGCGCGACGGGCGGGTGGCGGCCGAGTTCGACACGGCCGACGCGACGACGGACGACCTGATCAGGACGGCTTTGGGAGGAGAGGCGGCGTGAGGACTGCTTGCAGGTCCGAACCATTGAGCGCCACGCTTGCCGACGCGAAAACACTGTCGCGGCTTGCCGCGTCCGGGAAGGAGGCGGCGTGACCGCTGTGGAAGAAACGCTGGAGACGGGCGCTGGCAGCGAAGCCCGGTCGTTCTGGCGCGGGCGGGGTGCGGGCTGGCTGCGCCAGCAGTACCCGCTGCTGATCCTGATCGCGCTGCTGGTGATCGCATCGCTGGCGAGCGACGCGTTCCTCACCACCCGCAACCTGCAGAACCTCGTGCTGCAGATCTCGGTCACCGGCATCGTCGCGCTGGCGCAGCTGCTCGTCGTGATCTCCGGAGGCATCGACATCAGCGTCGGCTCGGTGCTGGGCCTTGCGTGCGTGCTCTCCGCCGGGCTGTTCGGCGGGTCGTCGGCGCTCGTCGGGCTGCTCGTGGCGCTCGTCGTCGGCATGGTGCTCGGCGCGGTGAACGGGTTCCTCGTCGCCTTCCGCGGGCTGGAGCCGTTCATCGTGACGCTCGGCATGCTCGCGCTCGCCCGCGGGCTCGTCTACGCCTACACCGAGGGCAGCCCGCTGACCCCCGCCGCGTCCGGCTTCACGGTCGCGGGCACGACGACCATCGCCGGTGTCCCGCTGCTGGGCATCATCTGGGTGCTCGTCGCGATCGGGCTGGCGTTCCTGTTGCGCCGCACAGTGTTCGGCCGCCGCGTGTTCGCCGTCGGCAGCCGGGTCGAGGCCGCGCAGGCCTCCGGCATCCCGGTGCGCGGCACGCTCGTCGCCGTCTACGTCATCGCCGGGCTGCTCGTCGGGCTCGGCGGCTTCCTGCTCGTGTCCCGCGTCGGCGCGGCGACGCCCACCGCGGGCAACCTGTTCGAGCTGGACGCGATCGCGGCCGTCGTCATCGGCGGCGCCCGCCTCAACGGCGGGCAGGGCCGCGTCGTCGGCACCGTGATCGGTACCGCCATCTTCGGTGTCATCTCCAACCTGCTGGTCCTGCTCAACGTCTCGACGTTCCTGCAGGACGCCTTCCGCGGCGCGCTCATCCTGCTCGCCGTCGGGCTCGCCACCATCGGCCGCGGGCGCTCCGCGCGCGGCCACTGACCCATCCACTGTGGACAATGGAGTTCTCGTCATGCGCAAAACCCGTGTGCTCGCCGCACTCGTCGCCGGTGCGACGCTGACGCTCGCCGCCTGTGGCACCGTCGGCTCCAGCGGCGGTTCGGCGGCCGCCCCCAAGCCCGCCAACGAGGTCACGATCGGCTTCGCCGCGCGCCAGATGGACGCGCCGTACTACGTGGCGATGCAGTCGGTGGCCGAGCAGAAATCCAAGGACAAGGGCTTCAAGCTGCTGTTCCAGAACGCCAACGGCGACCCCGTCACGCAGATCAACCAGGTCCAGACGATGCTGTCGCAGGGCGCGGACGTGATCGTGGTCGACGCCATCAGCCCCGAGACCGAGCGGGCGCAGCTGACGCAGGTCGCCGGCCAGGTGCCGCTGCTGTTCGTCGACACGGGCATCCCGGACGTCGGTGTCACGTCGATCCAGTCGGACAACCACGAGATCGGCCGCCTGTCCGGGCTGCTCACCGCGAAGCGCATCGGCAGCGGCAAGACCATCCAGGTCGGCGTGCTCAACGGCGGCCCGAACGACGAGATCGTCGGCCCGGCGCGGCAGAGCGGCTTCCTGGAGGGGCTGCAGCAGGGCGGCGTCACCGCGCAGGTCGTCGCGTCCGCCAGCGGCACCTACACGCAGGAACAGGCCGTGCCCGCGACCGAGTCGATGCTCGCCGCGAACCCCGGCATCGGCCTGATGCTGGCGCTCAACGACTCGATGGCGCTGGGCGCCCTGCAGGTGCTGCGCAACCAGGGCAACACCAAGGTGCTCGTCGCCGCGTCGGCGGACGGTCAGAAGGAGGCGCTCGCCGAGATCGCCAAGGGCTGCGACAGCCAGTACGTCTCGACGGGCCTGAACTCGCCGAACCTGGCCGCGGACGCCGCATTCGACGCCGCCATCGGCATCGCGACCGGCTCGGTGGACCCGAAGACGCTGCCCAAGACGCAGAACACCCGCGCCGAGGGCATCAACTGCGAGAACGTGTCCCAGTTCTACGACCCGAAGAGCATCTTCTGATGCCGGACGATCCGGGCGCGGTGGCCCGGGTGCGCGTGCACCCGGGCGGCACCGTGGCGCTGGAACGGGTGCCCCGCCCGGTGCCCGGGCCCGGCGAGGTCCTGGTCCGGCCGGTGTTCGTGGGGATCTGCGGCAGTGACACGCACGCGGTGGCGGGGGAGCACCCGTTCATCGACCTGCCGTACGCGCCGGGGCACGAGGCCGTTGGCGTCGTCGAGGAGACCGGACCGGAGGTGACCGGGCTGCGGCCCGGTGACCGGGTCGTGCTCGAACCCGGGCTCGCGTGCGGCCGGTGCCGCCGCTGTGTGGAGGGCCGCTACAACATCTGCGCCGAGCTGGCGGTCTTCGGCTGTCAGACGGACGGCGCGATGGGCGAGTACTTCACGGTGGCCGCGGACCGGCTGCACGTGCTGCCCGCCGACGTGCCGGACCTGGCCGCCGCGCTCGTCGAACCGCTCGCCACCCCGGTGCACGCGGTGCGCCGGGCGGGCGTGGGCGAGGGCAGCCGGGTCGTCGTGCTCGGTGCCGGGCCGATCGGGCTGCTGGTGGTGGCCGCCGCGCGGGCCGCCGGGGCCGCGGAGATCGCGGTGACCGATCCGATGCCCGCCAAGCGGGAGCGGGCGCTGCGGCTGGGCGCGGACACCGCGGTGGCACCGGAGGAAGCGCTTTCCGGGGACGTCGACGTGGTCTTCGACTGCGTCGCGGTCGAAGCCACCGCGCGGCAGGGGATCGGGCTGCTGGTCAAAGGCGGCACGTACGTCGTCGTCGGCGTGCCCGCGGGGCCGGTCACCGTGCCGCTGCACCTGGTGCAGGACAGGGAGATCACGGTGCTGGGCAGCCTCATGTACGTCCGTGAGGACGTCGAGGAGGCACTGCGCCTGGTGCGCACGGTGCCCGCCGACGAGCTGGTGAGCGGGATCTTCCCGCTGGAGCGGGCCGCGGAGGCGTTCGCCGCGGCCCGTGATCCGGAGCAGGTGAAGGTCCTGGTCCAGGTGTCCGGGCCCGCCGCGGTGTAGCGGCACTACCTCCAATCCGCCGAGCAGGGCTTTCCCTGCTTCGGCGCGCTCGGAAACCGGCGGAGGGGACACGTGTGCCCAGCGTCGTGTAGCAGAACTACAAGAAAGGTGTTGTGATGACGGAACCCCGTTCGGTCCCCGAACCGGGCGCGCTCGTCGTGGGAGTCGACGGCTCGCTCGCGGGGCGCACGTCCGGGTACGAGAAGCGGCTCGGCGACATGGGCGGCGTGTACCGGGACCAGGCCGCGTACGAGGCGCTGCTCGCCGAGCTGGGCGGAGACCACGTCGTGTACCGCGTGGAGGAGCACCGGTGCGCCGAAGGACCCGGCGCGCTGACGATCGGCACGTCGACACTGCTGCCGGGCCGGGTGGGCGAGGAGTTCGCGGTCACCCGCGGGCACCTGCACGCCGTGCCGGACCGGGCCGAGCTGTACCACTGCCTGAGCGGGCACGGGTTGCTGCTGCTGGAAACCCTCGACGGCCGCAGCGAGGCGTACGAGCTGGCGCCCGGCCGGGCCGTGCACGTGCCGGGGCACTGGGTGCACCGCAGCGTCAACACCGGTGACGAACCGCTCGTGACGTTGTTCTGCTACAACACCGACGCCGGTCAGGACTACGGCCTCATCGAACAGGCAGGCGGGATGAAGTCGCTCGTCGTGGCCGACGGTGACGGCTGGACGTTGCGGCCCAACCCCGACCACCGCGGCTACCCGGTGGAGGTGGTCGCGTGAGCGTCCTCGCGGACCTGGGCGCGCTGCGCGTGGTGCCCGTCGTGGAGATCGAGGACGCCGACGCGGCCGTGCCGCTCGCCCGCGCGCTCGTCGCGGGCGGGCTGCCCGTCATGGAGGTGACCTACCGGACGAGCGCGGCGCGGGCCGCGATCGAGCGGGTGGCCGCCGAGGTGCCGGAACTGCTGGTGGGAGCGGGCACGCTGCTCACCCCCGCGAAGGTCGCCGACGCCGCGGAAGCCGGCGCGCGCTTCGGAGTTTCACCGGGCTGCGGAGGCGGCGTCCTCGCGGCGGCGCGGGAGGCGGGCCTGCCGTTCGTCCCCGGTGCCGTCACTCCCGCGGAGATCATGGTCTGCCTCGCCGCGGGCTACGACGTGGTGAAGTTCTTCCCCGCCGCGGCCTACGGCGGGCTGGGCACGCTCCGGTCGCTCGCCGGGCCGTTCGCCGCCGCGGGCGTGCGGTTCGTGCCCACCGGCGGCGTTTCCCCGGACAACCTCGCCGAGTACCTGGCCCTGCCCGCGGTGCTCGCCGTGGGCGGGACGTGGGTGGCGCCGCGCGCGGACATCAGCGCGGGGAAGTGGGACGAGATCGCCGCGCGGGCCCGCACGGCGGTGAAACTGGTGGAGGCCGCGTCATGACCGTCGAACTGCCGGAGCCGGCGCAGCGCCCCACGCTGTACTTCATCGGTGTCACCACGAAAAGCTCCTCGATCCGCACGGTGTTCCCGCGCTGGGCCGGGCACCTCGGCCTCGACGCGGTGCTGGAAGGCATCGACCTGCCGGTGCACGCGCCCGCCGCGGACTACCGCCGGGTCGTGGAGTTCCTCGCCGCCGACGAACTGGGGCGCGGCGCGCTGGTCACCACGCACAAACTCGACCTGTTCGCCGCGTGCGGCGACCTGTTCACCCGCGTGGACCCGCTGGCGGAGCTGATGCACGAGACCAGCTGCCTGTCCAAACCGGACGGTGGTGTGGTGGCACACGCCAAGGATCCCATCTCCTCGGGGCTCGCGGTCGACGCGATCCTGCCCGCCGGGTACTGGGAGGGAACGGGCGCGGACGCGTTCGTGATGGGCGCGGGCGGTTCGGCGATCGCGATCACGTGGTACCTGAGCAGGCCGGGCAAGGACCGGCCGCGCCGCATCGTGGTGTCCGACCCCGACCCGGCGCGGCTCGAAGCGCTGCTGCGCGTGCACGCGGACGCGGGAACGGACCTGGAGATCGAGACCGTCGTCGTGCCCTCACCCGGCGACAACGACCGCGTGCTCACGGATCTGGCGCCCGGTTCGTTCGTCGTCAACGCGACGGGGCTGGGCAAGGACGCGCCGGGTTCGCCGTTGACCGGCAAGGCGGTCTTCCCCGCGGACGCGGTCGCGTGGGATCTCAACTACCGCGGCGAACTGGTGTTCCTGGACCAGGCGCGGGCGGCGGGGCACGTGCGCGTGCACGACGGCTGGGTGTACTTCCTCCACGGCTGGACGCAGGTGATCGCCGAGGTGTTCGGCATCGAGATCGCCACGGAGGGCCCGGAGTTCGAGGCGCTGAGCGAGCTGGCGTCGGGGGCGCGGCGATGAAGATCCTCGTGACGCCCCGGTCGCTGACGAAGGCGGGGCTCGACGGCGTGCCGGAGCTGGCGCCGCTGACCGAAGCCGGGTACGAGCTGGTGCCGGGCCCGGCGGGGCGGCTGCCCGCGGAGGAGGACCTGCTGGACCTCGTGCCCGGCTGCGGTGGCTGGCTCGCCGGGGTCGAGCGCATCACCGACCGTGTGCTGGCGGCGGCGCCGGAGCTGCAGGTGATCAGCCGCAACGGCGCGGGCACGGACGCGATCGATCTTGACGCGGCGCGTGCGCGAGGGGTGCGTGTGGAGCGTGCGGCCGGGGCGAACGCGCAGGGGGTGGCCGAGTTGACGCTCGCGCTCACGCTGTGCGCGCTGCGGGACGTGCCGTGGTCGGCGGCGTCGGTGAGGAGCGGGGGCTGGAGCCGTGCGCAGGGCCGGGAACTCGCCGATGTGACCGTGGGTGTGGTGGGGCTGGGGGAGATCGGGCGGCGCGTGGCGTCGGCGTTCCGCGCACTCGGCGCGCGCGTGCTCGGGTACGATCCGTTCGTGTCCACTTCGGACGCTGTTTCGCTGGACGAGCTCTTCGGTCGCAGCGATGTCGTCACGCTGCACTGCCCGCCGCCGTCCGACGGAAAGCCTTTGGTGACAGCGGATCTGCTGGACCTGGCGCCACGCGGCGCGGTGCTGGTCAACACGGCCCGGTCGGTCTTGGTGGACGACGATGCGGTGCATGCCGCGTTGGAGGGGGAGCGGCTGAGCGCGTACGCCGTGGATGCTTTCGACACCGAGCCGCCCGAGCTGACCCCGTTGCTGCGACACGAAAGGGTCCTCGCGACGCCCCACATCGGAGGCTACACGGACGCCAGCATCCGCCGCGCGACAGCGGCTGCGGTGGCGAATTTGCTGGCTGTGCTGGGAGGTGTCGTGTGAAGGCGGTGGTGTATGACGCGCCGTGGTGGTGCGGGGTCGCGAGCGTGCGGTGCTCGACCGTAGCCGGGGCGGATCTGTCGGTTCTGCTGGGAGGTGCCGTGTGAAGGCGGTGGTGTACGAGGCGCCGCGGTCGTGCGGGGTCACGAGTGTGCGGTGCGCGACGGATCTGTTGGCTGTGCTGGGAGGTGTGGCGTGAAGGCGGTGGTGTATGACGCGCCGCGGTCGTACCGGGTCACGAGCGTGCCAGACCCGGAGCCGGGGCCGGATGAGGTGCTGCTGCGGGTCCTGATGGCCGGGTTGTGCGGTACCGATCTGCACCTGCACGAGGGTGAGTTCGGGCCTCGCTATCCGCTGGTACCCGGGCACGAGATCGTCGGCGAGGTGGTGCGCACCGGTGAGGCCGTGACCGGGTTGCGACCGGGGCAGCGGGTGGTGCTGGACAACACTTCCCGGTGCGGGGACTGTGCCCCGTGCCGGCGGGGGATGGGACACTTCTGCGCGAACCTGCGAGCGCAGGGCGTGACGGAGCCGGGCGGGTTCGCCGAGTACCTGACGGCGCGGGAGGCGAACTGCTTCGCCGCCGACGACCTGCCGGTGGAAGTGGCCGTGTTCGCGGAGCCGCTCGCGTGTGTCGTGCGGGGGCTGGACCGGATAGCGCTTTCCCCGGCGTCGGACGTGGTGATCTTCGGCGCGGGCCCGACGGGGTTGCTGCTGGCGCAGCTGGCCGCGCACTCGGGCGCGGGACGCGTCACCGTGGCGGCGCCAACCCCGTCGAAACTGGCGAAGGCGGCGGAGTTCGGCGCGGACCACACGGTGCGCCTGGACCGTGCCGATCCGTCATCGGGCATTGCGGCGCTGCGTTCACTGGCACCGGACGGCTTCGACGTGGTGATCGACGCGACCGGCGCGGTTTCCGTGCTGGCCTCGACGTTCGGCTTGGCACGCGACGGCGGCACCATTGTCGTGTACGGAATGGCGCCCGAGTCGGCACGCTGGCCGGTGCCGGCGTACGAGGTGTTCCGCCGCGAGCTGACGATCCTCGGTTCGTTCGCGCAACTGCACGGAATCGAGCCGGCACTGCGCCTACTGCGCACGGGCCGCGTACGCACCGATGGCCTGATCACGCACCGCTTCACGCTGGGCGAGTACCCGCAAGCGCTTGCGGCGGCGGGGGAGAGTGGTTGTTTGAAGGCCGTGCTGGTGCCGTAACGGTGGGTCGGGGCGGGG
>NZ_BAABIB010000160.1:0-9575 GCF_039542405.1 Amycolatopsis dongchuanensis | reverse complement strand
CCCCGCAACCCAAAAACACGCCCGCCGCCGCTTGACAACCACATAGGGACACCCCCCCACCGCCCCCAACACCGCTACGACGACGCAAGCCGACCGCAACGGCGCCATCCCGCCCCCAACCGACCGGAACCAGACCGGGTTCAGGCACCTTCAGGACAGTTGGCAGTGATTCCTGGAGGAGCCGATCCGAACGCGACCCCATAAACCCCTGGGGTCAAACCTTTCCATGATCGGCTCCAGATCCGCTCCCATGTCACCCTGTTGATCATGAAACTGAGCCTCATCCCGAGACACACCGCGAACGCGAAAAAGCCCGCTGACCTGGGCTTCCACCCAGAGCCAACGGGCTCTTACGACCGTCGGGACGACAGGATTTGAACCTGCGACCCCTTGACCCCCAGTCAAGTGCGCTACCAAACTGCGCCACGTCCCGGCCGTCATCACCCCGCGTGCGGCGTGATGACACGTAGCTTAAGGGGTCCCGGCAACCGCCTTTCAGCCGGGGGTCTTCACGCCAGCGGGGCGAGCGCTTCGGCGAGCGGCTCGGCTGCCGCGGGGGTGTGGGGCGGCGATAGGTCGACGATCGCGAGGTCCAGGCCCTGCTCCCCGAGCGCGGCAGCCTCTGCCGCCACCTTCGCGACGTCGCCGTCCTCGCCGAGGCGGACGTTGCTGGACAGCATGATCTCCTTCGGATCGTGCCCCACGCCGGTGCGGGACGTCCCGCTTGCGGGCGAACTCCTCGGGCGTGCCGCCGACGAAAGTGCCAGCGCTGCGCGAACCTCGCGGTCGTCCGCAGGGTGCGCTTCTGCCCGCTCCCGCCGATACAGACCGGCGGATGCGGCCGCTGCACCGGCTTCGGCTCGCAACGGGCGTCCGTCAGCTGGTAGTACCGCCCCTTAAAACTCGTCGTCTCCTGGGCGACCTCAGATCGCCCCGCCGTTCGCGTACAGCACCTGGCCGTTGACCCACCGGGCGGGACCGGCGAGGAACGCGACGACCTCGGCGACGTCCTCCGGCTGCCCGAGACGCTCCAGCGGCGGCTCCTTGGCGAGCCTGCTGA
The DNA here is from genome assembly GCF_039542405.1 of Amycolatopsis dongchuanensis. NCBI lineage: Bacteria > Bacillati > Actinomycetota > Actinomycetes > Pseudonocardiales > Pseudonocardiaceae > Amycolatopsis > Amycolatopsis dongchuanensis. Next base: position 8,515 of record NZ_BAABIB010000160.1, on the reverse strand, counting down.
TCAGTTCCTCGCTCTTGCCGTCGAGGAACAGTGCCGTCGCCGTCGGACCGGGGGCGACCGCGTTGACCGTGATGTCCCGGCCGCGCAACTCCCGCGCCAGGATCACCGTGGCCGCCTCCACGGCGCCCTTGCTCGCGCCGTACGCGGCGTAACCCGGCCTCAAGAACCTGGTGATGGAACTGGAGAAGTTCACGATCGCGCCGCCCGCACGCAGCCGGCGCGCCGCCTGCTGGTCCACGACGAACGTGCCGCGGACGTTGGTGCGCAGCACGCGGTCCAGCACCGCAAGGTCGAGTTCGGCGACCGGCGCCAGCGGCATGACCCCCGCCGCGTGCACGACGACGTCGACCCCGCCGAAGCGCTCGTCCGCCTGGTCGAAAACACTTGCCACGGCTGCCTCGTCGGCCACGTCCGCGGCCACCGCGAACGCCTGTCCCCCGGCCTTCTCGATCGCCTCGACGGCCGCGTCCGCCTCGGTCTTGTTGCTCGCGTAGTTCACGACGACCGCGTACCCCTCGCGGCCCAGCCGCTCGGCCACCGCCCGGCCGATGCCGCGCGAACCACCGGTGACGATCGCTACTCGTGTCGTGCTCATGCCACTGCTCCGTAACGTTGTTCCGTTCTGACGTTAGCGACGTTACCATCCTCGTCGTACTCGCGCTACAAGGAATCCGTAACGTCGCTATCCTGAGGTCATGGACACGCGGACCCAGATGCTCGAAGCGGCGGAGAAGCTGCTCAACGCCTCGCCCGACCGGGACATCGCCACGCGCGCGGTGTGCGAGGCGGTCGGGGTCGGCGCACCGGTCCTCTACCGGCTCTTCGGCGACAAGAACGGCCTGCTCAGCGCCGTCGTCGACTACGGGTTCGAGCGCTACCTGGCCGCCAAGCGGGCCGCGGAGGGCTCGCCTGATCCGGTGGCCGACCTGCGCAACGGCTGGAACACGCACACCGCGTTCGCGCTCGAGCACCCGGCCGTCTACCGGCTCATGTACTCCCCCAGCTTCAAGGAGGTGCCCGCCGCGGCCCGCGAGGCGATGCGCCTCCTGCGGCAGGTGCTCGAACGCTGTGCCGCGGCCGGGAAACTGCGGACGACCGTGGAGAGCGCGGCGCAGGCGATCATGTCCGCCAACATCGGCGTGGCCCTCAACCTCGTGAGCCAGCCCGGCGTCTACACCGATCCCGGGCTGTCCACGCGCGTGCGTGACGCGGTGTTCGACAGCGTCCTCGTGGACGAGGAACGCGCGCCGGCGGCCGAACCGGCGGTGGCGACGGCCGCGCTGCAGCTGTCGGCGCTGCTGCGGGACGCCGGCAGCCCGCTCGGCGGGCCGGAAACGGCACTGCTGCGGCACTGGCTGGAGCGGCTCGCCGAGCAGGGCTGAAAACAACGCGAGCAGAACAACGTTCACGGCCCCCGCTAAGGTGATCAGCACTGTGCCGTGTCCGGCACGTGACTGGGGGTTCCGCCGAAACGCCGCGTAAACCCGGTGCCGGGCCGTGCATTTTTTCGGCCGAGAAAGGAACGGGAACGTGGCTCAACTGGTGGATGTTTCACCGGATACGGGGGAACTGCCGAGAATCGGCACCCCCGGCAGGCGCTGGGGGTTGCGGCGCGCGCCCGCACTGTGGATCGGGGCGCTCGCGCTGGTCGTCGGCTTCGGCTTCGTCCTCGTGTCGCTGGCGTTCAACAGCGGCCGCCTGTTCGGCCCGCTCGACGACGTCTACATCCACCTGCAGTACGGCAGCCAGCTCGGCGCGGGCCACTTCTTCCGGTTCAACACCGGTGACGACATCAGCGCGGGCGCGAGCAGCATGCTGTACGCCTTCGTGCTCGGCGCCGCCTACGCGATCGGCTTCCATTACACGCTGCTGCTCGCGTTCGCGATCGGGTTCAACGTCTGCTGCTTCGCCGTCGCGTCGGCGTTCACGTGCCTGCTGGCCACCCGCCTGCTGCACCGGACGCCCGGGATCTGGGCGGGCCTGCTCGTCGCGCTCTCCGGACCGCTCGCCTGGGGTGCCGCGAGCGGCATGGAAGTCGGCCTCGTCATGATGCTCGTGACCGGCCTGCTGCTGACGTTCGTCACCGAGCAGGACGCCGCGCGGTTCCGCTGGACGCCGGTCGTCGGCGCGCTGCTCGCACTGGTCCGGCCGGAGGGGCTGATCCTCGCCTGCGCGCTCACGTGTGCCGTGCTGTGGACACTGTGGATCCGCCGCCGGCTCGCCGGTCCGGCCAGGACGGTCCGCCGCGCCGTGTGGAGCCTGCTGCCCGGCGTCGTCGGGGTCGCGCAGCTGACGTTCTACAAGCTGGCGACCGGGACGTTCTCCGCCAACGGGATCCAGTCGAAGTCCCTGCTGCACGACCAGCCCGAGTTCTACGTCAGCCAGTTCGTCGACCGGGCGGGCACGACGCTGCGCAACCTGCTCGGGATCTTCCTCGGCTTCTCCGGCCAGGAGTTCACGTTCCCCGGCGGCCTGCTGGTGTGCCTCGGCGGCGTGGCGTACCTGATGCTGAACCGGCGCCTGCGGCCACTGGTCCTCGCGACACTCGCCGGGCTCGGCGGCGCGGTGCTCTCACTGTCCACTCTGGACAGTGCGCTCGTCCACGAACTGCGCTACTTCCAGCCCTTCCTCCCGCTGTTCGTGATCTTCGTCGTCGCCGGGTTCACCGGCGCGGCGCAGCTGATCGCCCGCGCGCGGACACGACGGCTCGCGCTGCACTCCGTGCTCGCCGTGGTGCTGGCGTTCTCGGTCGTGTCGCTGCCGATCTGGTCGGTGCGTTACGCCAGGGCCGCCGCCGCGATCCGGGACAGCGACGTGTCCTACGCGGCCTACCTCAAGGGCAACCTGCCACCGGAGGCCAACATCGCCATCAAGGACGTCGGCGCGGTCGCCTACCTCGGTGGGCACCACGTCGTCGACCTGCTGGGCCTGGGCACCAACGGTTTCGCCGAGGCGGCGAACAACGAGATCGGGTCCCTGTACGAGGCGGTGCGGCACCTGCCGCCGGAACGCCGGCCGGACTACTTCGCGACGTACGACACGGGCCCGGGGCCGTCGATGAAGCCGTTGCGGGACGTCGGCGTGCTGGAGCAGCCCGCGCTGGCGAGCTTCGACGTGCACGCGCCGGAGGACTCACGCGGCTTCCTCATGGTGCCGTTCCGCGTGTTCAGCGTGACGAAGGCGGACTGGAGCCTGGTGGACAACGGCGACGCCGCCCCGGTGCCGGGTGACGTGCGCGACCACCTCAACGTCGCCTACCTCACCGACGAGAAGGCGCACGACTACGCGTTCCTGCCGGCTCAGGACGGGCTGCAGCCGTTCACCTCCCTCGCCCGTGATGGCGACGTGATCGACAGCGGCAGGCACATCCTGGGCGGCGAGGAGTTCACGCTCCACAACGCCGTTCCCGGCCGCGCCGCGACGCTGACCGCCCGCATCGCTATGCACGGCACCGTGCCCGAGGCGAGCGTGCTCGTGAACGGCAAGCCCGCCGGGAGGTGGCTGCGCGACGGCAAGGACAGCACCTGGGAGACGTACACGTTCACGATTCCCGCCGAGCTGGTCGACAGCGACACCCTGCACATCGAGATCCGGCAGCCGCGGCCGGTGCTGAACCCGTACCCGGACTACGTTTCCTACGGGTACTGGCTGACGCAGTGAGAAAAGGGCGGGGCCCGCGGGCCCCGCCCTTTTCGGTCACACCGGCCGGACCGGGCCGGAACTGATCACCGGGTGCACGTTCGCCGGGCGCGTGGTGCTGCTCGCCGGCTGCGTGTAACCGTTGACATGCAACGAAACCGCGCGGATCGACCCGTCATCGCCGCCCGCGACGTCCACGACGGAGAACGTCCACGTGCCGTCCGCGGCCGTGCCCGCCATCCCGCCGAACGGCGCGACCGGCCGCCACGTGCCGGTGAACGGCGCGTCGACCCCGGTCACCGACGTGAAGGGCGTGGCCGCGCTGTCGGTGAACACGACCTGGCACAGGTTGTGCCCGTTGCCGCCGTTGCGCTGGAACACCGTCGCCTTCTGCCCCGACGGGGACGTCAGCGTGCCGATCAGGTCACCGATGTAGGAGTGGTTGAGGCCCACCTCCGTCGACGTGGGATCGGTGCCGCAGGTGGTGCCGTCGATCGACAACGCCACCTTCGACGCCTGCCCGATCCCGGACACCGGGATCGACACCGAGGCGCCGACCGGGCTGTTGTCCGGGATCGCGACGGGCGCGCCCGCGTAGGCGAAGTCGTGCACGACGGGCGACGGCGTGCCGACCTGGAGCGAGAACGACGTCGTCGTCGGCGAATACGCCCCGGCGAAGGAGACCCGCGCGTCGAGGACGACCGGCTGCCCCAGTTTCTGGCTCGCCGGCACGGTGATCGTGAAGTCGTTCACCCCGGTCTGCCCCGGGCTGATCGTGCCGTAGGACTTCGACCGCGGCGTGATCGTGACGCCCGGTGTGGGGCTCGTCAGCACCACGCTCGTCGACACCGCCGTGCCGTCACCGGTGTTGGTCACCGGCAGCCGGACCTTCGCCGTGTCACCGGGGTCGAGCGCCGTGCCGCCGTCGGTGGGCACCACGGACGGTTCCTGCGCCACCACCAGTGGCTGCGGGCTGGCGCCGGTGTAGGCCAGCACCTTGTCCGCGAGCAGGATCCCCTTGCCGGTCAGGTTGTCGGCGCCGGGAGCCTCGATGTCGACCGCGGTCGCGAGCAGTGCCTCCCGCACCTCCGCCGGGGACAACCCGGGGTTGCCGGACAGCACCAGGGCGGCGATCGCGGCCGCGTGCGGGGCGGCGGCCGAGGTGCCGAAGAACGGGTCGAACCCGGTCACGCTCGTCGTCACGCCGTCGGCGGCGGTGAGGTCCGGTTTGGCGCGGACCTCCCCACCGGTCGACGACACGTCGCCCGGCGTGATCGGGGTGCCGTCGGCCCGGTAGAACACGCGGCGCGGGCCGTCGGAGGAGAACCGCTCCGCCTTGCTCGCCGAGGAGAACGAGCCCGGGTACGGGCCCGCGGGGTTCGGCGGGTCGCCGGGTTCGAGGTCGCGACCGAACGCCGCAGCCGCGGGCGCCGCCGCCACGCTGAACGCGTCCTTCGCGGCCGAGTGCCCCACGGTCACCCCGGGCGTGTTGTAGGCCTTCAGCCCGTCCGAGGAGTCGGAGAACCGGCCCCGCAGCGCGGAAAGCGACAGGTACCGGTCCTGGCCCGAGTACTTGACGACCGCGAGCCGCAGCCCGCTGCCGCCGAACACGGGCGTGCCGAGGATCTCGTACGGGTCCTGCGTGCCGTCCTGCACGTCCTGGCTGAAGTCGACGACCTGTCCCGCGCGGTTGAGCAGGTAGAGGTCGTAGTCGTCGCTCGCCGCGCCGAGTGGGTCGGACCAGTGCAGCGTCACCGGGACGCCGGCGGAGGAGGCGTCCGAGATCGGCTCGAAGATCTGGCTGCCGCCGGTGCCCGCGAAGTTGTGCGCCGTGCCGGCGAACTTGCCCACGTGCTTGCCGGAATCGACGAAGTCGCCTTCCCAGTGCGCGGCGGTGCCGTCGGCGACGTTGCCCTCGTTGCCGGCGGAGGAGAAGTAGAGCGCTCCGTTCGCGGTCACGTCGTTGACGGCCTGCGCGATGATCCAGTCCTGGAACGGGGATTCCTTGAAGTAGATCACGTCGTCGACGATGACGTCGCAGTGCCGGTCGAAACGCAGGGCGCGGATGTTGTCGGCGAAGCTGGCGTCGGAGTTGAAGGCGGACGCGAAGCCCAGCGACGCGTTGGGCGCGAGGTCGTGGATGATCTCCAGCATCGCCGTGCCCTCGTCACCCTGGCCCTCCTGGCCGGGGATGACGTCCACCTGCGCGGGGAGTTCGCCCCTCGCCTGCGAGGTGGCGAGGGAGTCCACGCCGTCGGACAGCGCACACACCTTCACGCCGACGCCGGTGACGCCGAACTGCTGCCGGGCGACGTCGGCGTTGTGCGCGCGGTCGCCCTCGCTGGTGACGGTGGCGGCCTGCGCCCGCGCCGTCGTCTTGCCGGAAACCGCTTTCTGCAGCTCGCTCTGGATGCGCGCGGCCTTCTGCTGCTTGGTCTCCTGCGGCACGTTCGGGACGGCCAGCTCGCGTTGCGTCATCGCCTCGTCGGCCGTCTCGATCCGCTTGACGTCCGCCCTCGCGGCGATGCCGTTCACCGCGGCGAGCGGCAGTTCGGCCCGGACGCTCGCGTAGTGGTCGGACACGGCGCGGACGCCGGCGCCGGCCTTGGTCAGCGCCGTGATCAGGTCGGGCGTGACCTTGGTGGCGCGGATGTCCACCAGCGTCGTGGCCCCGGCTCCCTGCTGCAGCGCGGGCAGCGCGTTCGCGGTGAGCCTGCCCGACTGCAGCTTCTGCCGCACGAGCAGGTTGCTGTCCACTTTGGATTCGGTTTTGGTCGCACTGGCCTTGATGCCCTGCAGAGTGGCGATCTGGGCCAGCGCTGTCGCGTTCACGTCGTCCGGAGACTGCGCCGGCGCAGCCGTCGCGGGAGTGGCGAGACCGAGCGCGGCGAGCAGGACCGCCGCACCGGCCGCGGCCGTCGCTCTCGATCGGGGATGTCTTCTGGAACGGGTTCGATGCACGAGCGTCCCTCTCGACTTCAGGAACCGGTGATCACCGGCTGAAGCACAGCTAAATACCGGGAGAATTCGCCCGACAGCACCGTTCGGGTGACTACCAGGACCAGTTTTTGTCACTCTGCCGGAAGTCGTAGGCCGTTCAGTGCAACCCCGGGTACGCCGGTTTCCCTTCCATCCCACGGGATGTGCCCGTTCGGTTTTCCCGTCGCCTGCCGCTGCGATCGGCGGCGGGGGAAGCCGCCCGCAGGCACCAGCGGACCTGCGGGAGGCGGTCGCGGCCGTCGACCGGCCGGCGGCGCGGGACTGACGGTTTTTGTCGGTGGCAGGCGCTAGCGTCGGGGCGTGCTCACGACGCTGGCGATCCAGAACTACCGCTCACTGCGGGACCTCGTGCTGCCGTTGTCGCGGCTGACAGTGGTCACCGGCGCGAACGGCAGCGGGAAGTCCAGTCTGTACCGCGCCTTGCGGCTGCTGGCGGACGCCGCCCGCAACGGTGCGGTCGCCGCGCTCGCGCGGGAGGGCGGGCTGCCGTCGACGTTGTGGGCCGGTCCGGAGCGGACGGGACGTGCGGTGCGCGAGGGCAGGGCGCCGGTGCAGGGCACCGTCCGGTCGCAGCCGGTCGGCTTGCGGCTGGGGTTCTCGGGCGAGGAGTTCGGGTACGCGCTGGATCTCGGGCTGCCCGCGGTGGACCCGAAGACGACGGCGTTCGTACTGGATCCGGAGTTCAAACGGGAATGCCTGTGGTCCGGACCTGTGCTGCGCCCGGCGGCGCTGCTCGCCGATCGCGGTGGCAAGTCGGTGCGCACGCGGAACGCGGACGGGGCGTGGTCGGAGGAGCGGTTCCCGATTGGGCTGACCGACAGCATGCTCAGCGAGTTCGCCGATCCGCGTGCCTGCCCGGAGTTGCTGGTGGTGCGCGAACGGATCCGGTCGTGGCGGTTCTACGACCAGTTCCGGACGGACGCGGAGGCGCCCGCGCGGCAGGTCCGCATCGGCACGCGCACGCCGGTGCTGGACCACGACGGCGGTGACCTGCCCGCGGCGCTGCGCACGATCCAGGAAAGCGGTGACGCGGAGGCACTGGCCACGGCGATCGACGACGCGTTCCCGCGCTCGCGGGTCGAGGTCGCCGTGACCGAGGGCCGGTTCGAACTGCGGTTCTTCCAGCACGGGTTGCTGCGGCCGTTGACGGCGGCGGAGCTGTCGGACGGGACGCTGCGGTACCTGCTGTGGATGGCGGCGCTGCTGAGCCCGAGGCCGCCGGAGCTGCTGGTGCTGAACGAGCCGGAGACGAGCCTGCACCCGGATGTGGTGCCCGCGCTGGCGGCACTGATCACGACGGCGGCGGCGCGGACGCAGCTGGTGGTGGTGACACATGCGCGGCCGCTCGTGCGCGCCCTCGGGGACGTGGCGGTGGTGGAACTGGAGAAACAGTTCGGCGCGACGGTGCCTGTGGGGCAGGGGGTGCTGGACAGGCCGTCGTGGCATTGGCCGAAGCGGTGAGGCTGGGGGTGGGTTGGGGGGTAGCGGCAGGGTGGGTGGGGCTTGGGAACGGGGCGGAGCTTGGGACGCGGCGGAGCGGAGTGGGCACGGCAGGGCGGATAGGCGCGGCAGGTGAAGTGGGCGTGGGGGAGCGAAGCAGGCCCGGCAAGCGAAGAGGGCACGGCGGAGCAGAGGCCGCGGCAGGTGAAGCGGGCGCGGTGGAGCGAAGCAGGCCCGGCAGGGCGGAGTAGGCGAGGCGGCGCGAAGCGGGCGAGGCGGAGTGGAGTAGGCCCGGCAGGCGAAGCAGGCCCGCCAGAGCGGGCGGCGTCCGCCGAAGCGGCACGGCGAGCGGGCACGCGAAGCGGCGGCGGCACGGCGGCGCCGGTGGCGGCACGGCGGCGCCGGTGGCGGCACGGCGGCGCCGGTGGCGGCACGG